>JAAWGR010000085.1 GCA_022795445.1 Oscillibacter sp.
TTCTGGAATCGGCGCTCAAGCGCTTTATCCTTCTCAAAATATTTCTGATATTCATCGAGGGTGGTGGCTCCGATCGAGCGGAGCTCGCCACGTGCGAGACTGTCCCTCTCCATCCCTGTCATGCAAGGCCTGATACAGCGGTCCGGCGCTGACCCGCGCTGGATCGACGATGTCATCTGGGGCTGCAACTACCAGCGCACGTACTTGGAAAATAACCTGGCCCGGGTTGCCGCCATCAAGGCGGGGCTGCCGGAAACGGTTCCCGGAATCACCGTCCACCGCAACTGCACATCCTCCATGTCTTCCATCCAGCTGGGCTATTACCAGATCATGGCCGGTGAGGCGGAGTGCATCATGGCTGGCGGCGCGGATTGCATGAGCTCTGCCCCGCACATGGTATTTGACGCCCGGTACGGGAAAAAATACGGGCATATGGAGCTCCGGGATTCGATGTGGGATTCGCTGACGAACCTGGGCGTCGGCCCAGCCATGGGCATTACTGCGGAAAACGTGGCGGAAAAATACCATGTGACCCGGGACGATATGGACCGCTACGCCCTGCGCTCCCAGCAGCGGGCCGCCGCGGCCATCGACGCCGGGAAGTTCCTGGACGAGATCGTCCCGGTGACGGTGCCCTCCCGCCGCGGCGATACCGTCGTCACCATAGACGAATACCCCAAGCGGGACACCACCCTGGAAAAACTCAGCCGCCTGCGGGCGTCCTTCAAGGAGGGCGGAACCGTGACGGCGGGCAACGCCTCCGGCATGAACGACGCCGCTTCCGGCGTGCTGCTGATGGAGGAATCGTTTGCGAAAGAGCACGGCATCCCCATTCTTGCCCGGGTCGTTGCAACGGCTACAACCGGCGTTTCCCCCGACCTCATGGGCATCGGCCCCATCAGCGCCACGCAGAAGGCCCTGGCCAAGGCTGGGCTGGAGATCAAGGACATCGGCCTGTTTGAAATCAACGAAGCCTTTGCGGTCCAGTGCATTGCCTGCCAGCGGGAGCTGGGGGATTGACGAGGAGCGGCTGAACGTCAACGGCAGCGGCATTTCCCTGGGACATCCCGTCGGCGCCAGCGGGGCCCGTTTGGTGATCACCCTGCTCTATGAGATGAAGCGCCGGGGAGAGCGCTACGGCCTTGCCACGCTCTGCGCCGGAGGCGGCATGGGCACCGCCGTCCTGATTGAGCTTCCGGATTCCCAATAATCCTGCCCCGTATCAACCAAAGGGCCGCCCAGCGGCATAAAGAAGGGAGAAACTTATGAGCAGCAATCCGAAAAAAATTGCCAGCGAAAACATGAGAATGAACTTTTCCAAGGGCTGGGGCATCATCTTGTATCAGGCGCTGATGTTCTTCTTCCTGATTGGCTTTTCCATTGACGGCTTGAATATCGTCGCTCCGGCTTTCGCGGAAACAAACGGCGTGGATTACCCCAGCGTCCTCAGCATGGCGACGGTAGCCGGTATGATCGGCGTTGTGGCATACATCTTCGTAGGCCGTATCAACGTTTTGATCGGGCCCCGCTGGCTATCCGGCGTGTGCCTGATCGGCGCGGGGCTGTCCTATATCTTTCTCGGGCAT
Organism: Oscillibacter sp.; assembly: GCA_022795445.1. Lineage (GTDB taxonomy): Bacteria > Bacillota > Clostridia > Oscillospirales > Oscillospiraceae > Oscillibacter. The sequence continues at coordinate 1,587 of JAAWGR010000085.1, forward strand.
ACCCATACCCTTACCGCCTACTGCATCGGCCTGACGCTGGTCACCTGCTTCATCAACAGCGCCGCCTACATCGCGGGCAATACCCTCATCGCCCAATGGTTCCCCAAGAAAAAGGGCCTGGCCAACGGCTTTACCACCATGGGCCATAACTGCGGCTCGGCCTTCTATGTGCCGCTGATTTCCGCCGCGATTGCCTCCTTCGGGTTTGCCAGCGGCATGAGCTATGTGGCGGTGGGGGCCATTGTGCTGGGTATCATCGGCCTGCTTTTCGTCCGAAACGAGCCCCAGGACTGCGGGATGTATCCCGACAATGTGACCAAGGAGGTCTACGAGCGGGAGTATTTCCAAAGCACCGCGGAGGACGCCGGCGGCTGGACGGTGGGCAAGCTGCTCCGGACAAAGGAAATGTGGCTCTGCGCTTTGATCATCGGCATCAACCAGCTGGTAACCACCGGCGTCATGAGCCAGCTGGTGGTGCGCAATACCGGCATCGGCTTCTCCCAGGAAGCGGCCGTGGGCCTGATGACCGTGTGCGCCTTGATCGGCGTGGCGGGGTCTTACCTGTTCGGCGCGATTGACCAGAAATTCGGCGTGAAAAAGGCCATTCTGCTGTTTTTGGCCTGGTACTGCATTGCCCTGGCGGTCAACTGCACGGACACCACCATCGGCGTCTATGTCTCCGTGGCTATGATCGGCGTGGCCGTGGGCGCGGCGGCAAACTTCATCGTTTCCCTGCCGGCCTCCGTCTTTGGCCGTCACGGCTTTACGACCGTCAACTCCGTGTTCTTCCCCCTGATGCAGATTGTGCTGATGACCAACTATATCGTCAATGCCGCCGCTTTGAAGCTCACCGGGAGCCTGCGGGGCGCATATATCGTCTATATTGGGCTGCTGGTTGTGAACATGATCCTGACGAAGCTCATCAATCCCACCAAATACAATAAGGACGTTGCCGTGGAGGACGATCTGATCCAGAAATAAGCATGAAAAAGCCGCTGAACCCGAAACTGGTTCAGCGGCTTTCCTGAAAGCGCTCAGGAGCGCTTGTGCGCGTAGTCGATCTGATATTGTTTGATTTTGCGGCTGATGGTGGAGGCATTGAGGTTCAGCCGCCGCCCGGCCGCCCGGAGGTTGGGTGAAGTCTGAAGGACTTGCTCCAGGAGCTGCTTTTCAAAGTCCGCCACTGCTTGGGCAAAGTCGATTTCCTTATCCGGCTTCAGCACGGGCGGAGCGGGCGGGGGTGGGAACATCTCCCGGGCGGTCTGGCTGGCCGCGGCGGCGGCGTAGGCTTCCTCCGTGATATTCAAAAGGCCCTTGAGAATGCCGTCTTCAACCTCCCCGATACCGCCGCTGAACACAATCATATACTCAATGATGTTTTGCAGTTCCCGAATGTTCCCGGGCCAGGAATACTGCTTCATGTATTCCAGCTGCCGGGCCGTCAGGCGGAAGGGATGGTGGTATTTCTCACAAAATTTATCAATGAAGTACTGGCACAGCCCGTCCAAGTCCTCAAGCCGTTCCCGCAGGGGCCGCACAGGCATGGGGATGACGTTCAGCCGGAAATAGAGATCCTGGCGGAACGTCTTTTCATCCACCTTTTTCTTTAAGTCGGCGTTCGTCAGGGCAAGGAAGCGGATATCCAGCTTGATAGGCTTTGTCCCGCCGATTCGGGTGATCTCCTGGGACTGGATGGCCCTCAGGAGCTTTACCTGCAAATCCATCGGCATATCCCCGATTTCGTCCAATAGGAGGGTGCCGCCATTGGCGTACTCAAAGAGGCCGATTTTCCCCTTGTTGCTGGCCCCGGTGAAGGAGCCCTTCTCATAGCCGAACAGCTCGGATTCCAACAGGTGGCTGGGGATGGATGTACAGTTGAGCTTGACATAGGGCTTGCCCTTCCGCTTGCTGCACCGGTAAATTTCATCGGCCACCACTTCCTTGCCTACGCCGGATTCCCCGGTGATCAGGATGGTGGCGTCGGTAGGCGCTACGCGGCGGATCAGGGTACAGATATCCTTCATAGAGGGATAGCGCTCCAGCATATTGTCCTCGGAAATTGCCTGCCCCTTTTCACGCTCCGGGCGGTGAATCAGGTTCACCTCTTTCAAAAAGCCAGTAAAATCGTCTTGCAGGGCGCGGAGCGTGATAATTGGGCGGCTGCAAGCGATTACCTGCAGCCGCTGGCCCTGTTCGTCAAATATAGGCGTACCGGAAACATAACCCACCAGCGGCGCGCCGGTCTTGTAGGTGGTGGAGAGGCGGAATGTGCTCTTTTAGGTCGACAGGACAATGGGAACCGCCCCGCCGGTAAAGAGCTTATCGGTGCCAATCAGGGTATAGATGTCCTTGCCCAGCACGTCCGCGTCGGTGATTCCGGTATTGCGGGTATAGGCAGGGTTGATATACAGGACGGTGCCCTGGGCGTCGGCAATGAGGATGCTGTCGTCCAGGTTGTCGACGACTTCCTTAAAATCAACGCCGGTATTATGAAAGGCTTCCAGCTCCCGGTCAATTGCCTCCATCCGCTCCACGGCTTCAGGGGACTCCGTCATTTCGATGACCTGCCGAAGCATGGTGCGGACGGCGCGGATCGACAAATATTGATTCATATACATTCCTTCCCAGCAATCTCTATAACTATAAGCGAACATTGTACACACTGGCAGATATCCGACCTTTTCTACCCATTCATAATTGTTCATTATACCACACGATTTCACTATTTCAATGTGTCAAACTCATTTGTTTCGTCTATGCAACAAACGGGGGCGGCGCCTTGTCTGCGCCAGCCCAAAAAAGGAGGGTTTTACTATGCAGGAATTTCAGTATTGTGTTCCCACAAAAATCATCTTCGGCCCAGGCGCGGAGGAGCAATCCGGCCGGGCCGCCCTTGAAGAAGGAGCCAAACGGGTCCTGGCGCTGTACGGCGGCGGAAGCGCCGTGCGGAGCGGGCTGGTTGGACGGGTGCAGGCGTCTCTGGAAAACGCAGGCATCCATGTGTCTGTGAAAGGCGGCGTACAGCCGAACCCGGACATTTCTTTCGCTGCGGAAACCGTATCCCAATACCGGAACACAAGCATTCAGCTGGTACTGGCCATCGGCGGCGGAAGCGTGGCCGACACGGCAAAGGCCGTTGCCATCGGCCTCGCCGGCGCAGAGGGGGAAATTGAATCCGTGTTTCAAAAGGGACGGCGGCCACAGGGGGCGCTCCCTGTGGGAGCGGTTGTTACGATTGCCGCTTCCGGCAGCGAAGCAAGCCCCACCGCCGTCCTCTCGGATACGGAGACGCACGAAAAGCTCCTTTGTACGGATTCGCGCATTGTGCCGCGCTTTGCCATACTCAACCCAGAGCTGACCTATACTACGCCCCCGTTGCAGACAGCTTGCGGCGTTGTGGACATCCTTATGCACACGTTGGAGCGTTACCTTGCCAGCCAGGGCAGAAACGAGACGACGGATGCCCTGGCGGAAGGGCTTCTGCGCACGGTTCTGCGCTATGGATGCATCTGCCTGGAGTGCCCGGATAACTATGAGGCCCGCTCGGAAATTCTTTGGTGCGGCAGCCTCTCCCATAACGGGCTGACCGGCCTGGGCCGGGAATGCGCCTTCCCGCTGCACGCCCTGAGCCATGAGCTGACCGCAGCCTATGGGCTTCCCCATGGTATGAGCCTTGCCATCCTGTGGCCCGCTTGGGCGCGGGCGGTGGAGGAAACGCTGGCCGCACGGTTTGCCCGGCTTGGCCGCAGCGTGTTTGGCACAGCGGAAGCGGACGCCGCTGCTGACGCCCGCCGGTGCATTGCCTCGCTTACGGCGTATTTCTCCGCGCTGGCGCTCCCTGCGAGCCTTTCCCAGTCCCCTGCCGGGCTGGTTCCGGATCAGGATCTGCGCCGGTTTGCCGCAAACTGCACCAGGGGCGGAGGCATCCTGGCCGGCCCCGGTTCCCTGGACTTTGAAGCCGTTTTAGAGATTTACCGCGCAGCGAATACCGGCCTTTCCTCCGCCTGCGGGCCATTTTGAATCCCATATCCGCAACAATGTTCCAAGAATGCAACAAGATATTCCGAATTGCAACAAAAAATGTCCAATGGCACCGCTTTCCGGCTGTTTTTTCACCCGAAGAAGGAGCCCAGCGGAGAAAAAACGCCAATTTGTCCAAGCAGGGATGTTGGCACGCAAATTGCTACTATATTTAGACATGAAGCCTGAACAAGGCAATAAACGGATAAAAGGAGATTAAACATCATGGGAAAACAAGTACTGGTTGACCTGTCCCACCCCTTCGGCCGCGGCAATCCGCTCTGGCCCTCCAACGGCGATTTCCACATTGACCGCGTAAACCATATGCCGATGCATTACCGCCTGCTCCAGACCTTCAACGATTTCCATATGCATAACTCCACCCACGCCGATTCCCCCTCCCATGTCATTCCGGAAGCTCCCTACACCCACGAGCTGCCCCTGGAGAACTACTACGGCGAGGCCGTCTGCCTGGACATTCCCAAGACCCACTGGCAGCTGATCACCGTGGAGGACATTGAAAAGGCCGCAGCCAAAGTCGAAGGCGGCATCAAGGAAGGCGACTGGGTTCTCATCTGCACCGGCATGAACAAGCGCTGGGGCGAGAACGACGACTATTTTGCCTACAGCCCCGGCCTGGCCATTGAAGGCGCACATTGGTTCGTTGACCACAAGGTCAAGGGCGTTGGCTTCGACCTCCAGGCCCTCGACCACATCCTGTACACCTACGCCGCCGAGCACGGCCCCGGCCCCTATGTGCCCCGTATCGTGGAGCAGTACATCAAGGAGTTCGGCCACTCCCCCTGGAAGACTTCCCCGAGTGGGAGCCGGTACACGACATTCTCCTGCGCAACAACGTCATGGGCATTGAGAACCTGGGCGGCGACATTGAAAAGGTCAAGGGCCAGCGCTTCATGTTCTGCGCCTTCCCCCTCCGCTGGTACATGGGCGACGGCACCATCGTCCGGGCGGTTGCCTTCATCGACGAGGACAAGATCAACAAGGATGTCCCCGACCGCGTTTACAAGTACGGCGTCTATTGATTCGGACGGTAAAAAGGAAAGGATAGAAGCTTACGATGAAAAAAGTGATTTGTGCTCTTATGAGCGCCGCGCTCTTGTTCCTCCTGGCAGGCTGCGGCGGCGGTGATGCGGCCCAGACCCCCGCCGGAGGCGGCGATTCCGGCAATTCTGACAGCGCCGGTGGGGACGGCGCCGGCTATCCCACCATGAACCTGACCGTTGCGGCCCTCGACTCCGCGGACACCGCCAAGGCCCATGACATCGAAATCTTCACCAATCTGGTGACGGAACGTTCCGGCGGGGCCATTACTTTCAACGTCCAGTACGACGCCCTCCTGGGCAAGGCCACCGACAACCTCAGCACCATCGGCAACGGCATCGCCGACGTGGGAACGGTCTGCACCCTGTATACCCCCAGCCAGCTCCCCCTGTCCCAGATCACCTACTGCGTCCCCTTCGCGCCCAGCGACCCTGAGCTGGCAGCACAGCTGATGTACAAGGTCAGCGAGGCCCATCCGGAGTTCTACACCGAGTATGAGAACAACAACGTGGTCAATATCGCCTGGAAGGGCAACGAGCCCTACAAGCTGTATTCCAAGGAGCAGATCACTTCGGTTTCCCAGCTCAACGGCATGAAGATGACCCTGGGCGGCGTGTACTACATCCCCTGGTTTGAGTCCATTGGCGCGGTGCCCGTCAATGCGCCCGCGGCCGACCTGTATCAGACCATCAAGACCGGCGTGGCTACCGGCTCCTTCGTGTATGACAGCATTTACTGCGACTATAAGCTGTACGAAGTGGAAAACTACTGCCTGGAAGTGGGCCTGGGCGCCCGGAACAACGACACGATCTGCGTCAACAAGGCCGTCTGGGAGTCCATGGACGCCAACACCCAGGAGCTGTTCCAGACCTGCGCGGACGACGCCATGAAAGAGTTCCAGAAGTGGGAAGCCGATCAGATGTCTTCCTGGGTTTCCGAGATGGAGGCCAACAACGTGACCATCTCCCCCCTGGCGGATCAGGAGAAGAGCGACTGGGCCGAGACTGCCCTGGCGTATACCGATACCCTCCAGATGTGGATTGACGAGGTGACAAACCTGGGCTATGACGGCGCGGGCATCATGTCCACCTACCTCAAGGCCGGCCAGGACTTGGGCTACACCTGGGCTTTCGATACCGCCCCCTATATTCAGTGACCCTCCCATTTGCGCCGCCCGGGAAACCGGACGGCGCAGAGGGAATCTAGGAGGAAATCTTTATGACATCAAATAAAAACCAGCGGAGGCTGTATGAATTCCCAGAGCTTTTAATGCGCATTTTCGCCTGGGTTTCCGCGGCGGTCATGCTTGCCAACATGATCCTAATCGCCTGCGACGTATTCATGCGCTATGTCTTCAACTCCCCCATCAAGGGCGCTACGGAAACGGCGACCATGCTGATGGCGTGGGTTGCCTATGCCGGGATGGCATACACGCTCCTGAAGGGGCAGCACATGCAGCTCGCGCGGTCTATGACAAGCTCCAGGGCCGCACCAAGCACATTGCCAGCTTCCTGATTTACCTGCTGGCAACAATTCTGTTTGTCGTTATGATCAAAGCGTCCTGGGACGTTTTCTGGTCGTCCTGGACGATCAAAGAGAAATCGGTTGCATCCGTGACAGTTTACGTATTCATTGGGAAATTTGGGGCATTCCTTGGCTGGGTCCTCCTGGCGGTTCAGAGCGCCTTTATGACGGTATACTGTGCGCTTGGCTCCATAAACCCGGAACGCTATGCCCCTATCTTGATAAAGTCTGAGCTCCCCACGGAGGAGGAGCTTGGCGGCTTCAACCCCACAAACGATGGGGGAAAGGACGGTGAGCCGCAATGAGTTTGAATATTATCATCGCCCTGATTGGCATGGTCGCCCTGATTGCAATGGTTCTTTGCGGCGTCCACATCGCTGTCGCCTTGGGCAGCGTGGGCTTTTTCGGACTGGTCGCCTGCCTGGGCTTCGACCGCGCTGTGGCGATGGTGGGCATCCAGGCTTACAGCGGCATCGCCACCTTTGACTACGCCGTCATCCCATTGTTTATCTTGATGGGGATGCTGGCAACGGGAATCGGGATTAGTACCGAATGTTATGATACCTTGGCAAAGTGGTTGGGGAAGATTCCCGGCGGCCTGGGCGTGGCAACGACTTTGGGCTGTACGGCTTTCGGCACGCTGAATGGTTCCGCCCTGGTAACCGGCTCCGTGTTCGCCAAGATTGCCGCGCCGGAAATGAAACGGTATGGCTATGACGAAAACCTGAGCTATGGCCTGATTGCCGCCTCCGGAAACATCGGGCAGTTCATCCCGCCCAGCATCCTGATTGTTATTTACGGCGCGCTGTCCGGCGACTCCATCGGGCGGCTTTTGATGGCGGCGATTTCGCCTGGCCTGGCCCTGGCGATTGGCTTCTCCCTGTTCACGGTCGTCACGGCGATTGTGAAGCCCAACCTCTTCCCCCGCATTGAGCAGAAATACACCTGGAAGGAAAAGCTGGTATCCCTGAAGGATCTGATTCCCATTGCCATTGTGGCGCTTGTGATTATCGGCGGCATTTTCTTCGGTATTTGCAGCTCTGCCGAGGCGGGCGCGATTGGCTGCCTGGTGTTCTTCGCTATGGGCATCATCAAGCGCACGCCCATCAAAAAGATTGCAAGGGCCATCATGGATACGGTGGAAAACATGACCATGCTGTTCCTGATCCTGGCCTGTTCCGGCATGTTCGCCAAGTTCATGACGGTATCCGGCCTGGCGCAGGCCCTGACGAACCTGGTCACCGGGGCGAACCTGAGTCCCATCCTGTTCCTGTTCGGCTCGGTCATCGTGTTCCTGATCCTGGGCTGCTTCCTGGACGCCTACTCCAGTATCGCCCTGACAATCCCGGTGTTCTATCCCGCGGCGGTAGCCCTTGGCATCGATCCCATCCAGTTTGATATGGTCGCTATCCTGGCTCTGCATATGGGTGGCCTGACGCCTCCGGTGGGCCTGTGCGTCTATTCCGTCAAGGCGGTTGCCCCCAAGGAAGTGGATGTCATGGGGATTTTCAAGGGCGCTATGCCCTACCTGATCGTTATGATCATTGTTACGCTGCTGTTTATCTTCTTCCCAACGCTGTCGACCTTTATTCCGGACGCGATGTTCACCTGATCAACGGTTTCATCAAGCAGTCAGATGGTATCCATTTGATTGCTTGATTTTTCTATAGTAATTCAAGGAACCGGCAAGGAATACCAACAGCAGAAAACCATTCAAGATAAATTTGCCCTTGACAAAAGCTCTCTTGGGACAACGTAAGCGGGAAACTTTCCGGCGAACGTTTTGCCAAGCTGTCCAAGTCCTACGAGGACGAACAGCGTACATTGTCCGAACGGGCGGCAATCCTCCACGCCGAACTTGACAAGGAGCAGGCCCAAGCCGTGAATGCGGCGCAGTTTATTGACCTGGCGAAAAAGTACAACAATATTGAAACGCTTACTCCGGCTATTGTCAATGAGTTTATAGAGCGTATCGAAGTACACGCCCTGGACAAGTCCGGCGGCAAGCGGAAACAGAAGATTGATATTGTCTACAATTTCGTGGGTATGCTCCCCGTATTCCTTGCAAAGTTAAAAGTGGCGTAACCCTCACCATTACGCCGTTTCCCTCGATCTAAAATACTTCCTTATCACACCCAGGCAGATTGCGGCATAGCTTTTCAAAAAGGCCACGCCAATACTGCTGGAGGGCTGTCCCGCGAAGCTGGCCATGGGGATGGGGGCGATGGCGGTGGCAAAGTAGAGTTTGAACAGCCGAGAACAGACCGTTATCCTTCAAATCTTTCCGATTATGATAGCCACAGACCGCCTCACAGACAGCGCTGGTCTTGTTCTTTTCCTGAGAGAAAATTTGCCATGTCTCTTGATGCCTGGGATTATCCAGCGATAAGACGGTATGAAGGCGGCGCTTTTGCTCGCTGCACTCAGTTCCCATCAGAACATGTACCTGTCTGTTGATTTACGCCCAAAATCTCATTTTTAAGCAAATCGCCAATGGTTTGAAATGTCTGAGCCAGCTCATAGGATTCCCGAACAGAGTCCTCAACCTCATCTGGTCTCATGCGGATGTTTTCTACCCAGCAGCGCACATTTTCCAACGTAGGTGTCAGCAGAACAGCCCCGCGATTTTTCCTCTGTGCTCCGCTTCAGCATCCAGTTGGTCAATTTCCCGCACAGCCGACAGCATCTCGGCGGCAGAGGATTCCTGTTCCTCCAGTAGGCAGCCGTTGAACGGCTTTTAGTATTTTCCAGCCCCGGTTGACAAACACCTTTTTGTTTTCCAAAGCCTCTTTCAGCAATGGTGGAGCGTCCTCAGACAGTTGTGCAATTCTTCCCATGACCGGTTCCCCGATACCGACGGTCAGGGCCATCTCCTTACGGGTATCCGTAGGCGTGTAACCTTTTGGTGATTTCACCGAAAGGTCGGTGTGGGTTCCCTGATTTGCCTTTGCCCTGGCCTCAATTTCCGGTTTGAGTTTCAGCGCAGTCTTGCCTAATTCCCACTTATCCAGGTTGCGGCGGCCCTTCTGGGTGTCCAGCGCCCGCTACTTCGCTTCCAGCAGATCGATGAACGAAAGCACCGGCATTTTGTAGCGCAGACTGTGTTTTTTGCAGATGCGAAAACGATTGTTGTCCGTCTATGACGGCCATGTCCTCATTGACGATAATGGGAGCGTAGCAGCCGTTTTTCAGGATATCGCTCTCCAAAGAAGAAAACTGCTCACCGCTGAGAGGCGGGAGCAGGTGTTCCATCTCCGGCAGGACGACGGGCGTCCGTTCAAAGCTGCTGTATGTGGTTTTTGTGTTTTCAGAGTACCATCTCCTTCAGTTTATTTTTGTGAGCCTTCGCCGAAAATTTGCCGTTCTCTCCAATCCAGTTCCTGACAGGCAACCCTGCTCGGCGCTGTGTCGTGTTTCTTCCCTAGGCCCGCTCGTTCAAGCTGAAGTTATGGCAGGCTTCCCCGTAAAAGTATCTGATTGGACGGTCATGTACTTGCACCCCAGGCACAAAGCGTGCCTGGGGTACAGCGAAAACCTATTATTAAAATCCAATCTCTTTCGAGAAAGCCTGTTAGAATAAAACCTGTTAAAATGTTATTTCCCAATACATGGCTGTAACATGTAGCATAACACCAATGGAAAGGATCGCCAAGAAAAATATTTAAAACGCCTTGAGGGAATTTATAAATGATGTTTCAATGCAAAACGCCTCATCCATCTGCTCATAGATCAAGAGCTGTGACAGAAACAAGATATACCAAATTCCAAGAATAGGAAGCAAAAGCAGTGTCCAGGGGGCGAACAGAACGAAAACTGCCAGATACCCTAGCTGAAGAAATCCCACGCCTAGGACCCGCCAGAGGTATTTCGCGCAGAACAGCAGACAGTTCCTCAGCCGGATAGACGCCTTCTGCCGGAACAGCACCAGCTGGGGCCAATAGAGCGTATTGACTATCAAAACCACCAGTATGGCGAACAGGTATATCGCCACCGTCCCCAGGGAGGGGGACCGCTCCGCCCACCAGAAGAGCATGTCCATAAAAGCGCACACACCGGCGAACAGCCCCAGCAGGGCCCCCGGAATCAGGCTGCCTCTCCAGTTCTGCTTCCAGGACTGCTTATAGCAGTCCCACCAGGGCTTGGGGTCGTCCCGGAGGCCCCGGAGGACAGCATCGTACATCCCCGCCAGAAACGGCCCGGCGATCATGCCGCCCAGAAGGGAGCAGGGCAGCAGCACCAGCACACTGGAGGACATGACAGAGTAGGAAATCCCCGCCGTCAGGGGCGCGAGGCCCGCCAGGGTCAAAAGGTTCGTCTTCCACCACCGTCCAAACCGGGTGGACAGCAGCTGGCGGTAACGGTAAAAGCCCGTCTGCCGTTCCGTCTCGTCAAAGTGGGGGTCCTCGGCGAATAACAGTCCCATG
>JAAWGR010000086.1 GCA_022795445.1 Oscillibacter sp.
ACTTAGATTTTAGGAATACGCGTTATAAACACAAATGGAAATTGGGATTTCCGAAAAACGTGCGACCAGGATGAACGGATCAAACAGAAATATATGGATGCTGTAAGAAACTGTGCTGTCAATTCAGCATTCGAACACATAAACAAATTTGGATTGCAGATGTTTTACACCGCGGACCTGCACAATGTATTTTACGCGGAGGATATAGACTGTTTTGCCGTTATGGAGCAATCGAACGATACGCTTTTCCTCAAAAGCATTATAAGCAAACAGCACATTTCCATGAAAGAAGTTGTTTCCCGTGTGGATGCGGTGTACAATTCTCTGATCCTCGGTTTCCCGCCCGCTTCCAGGGACCTTGCTCTGTTTGAAGCGTCTGTCTATTATAATGTTAAGAATGATAACCGCCTGTTCTATCGCGGAAAGGATTTAGAGAGTATCGAAAAAGAGAAACTGTTCTTTCCCCTATTATCACACGCATAATTCCCAGGAAGAGGAAAAAGCGAACCAAACATCCAGATAGTAACAGCCCGCTCTCCTAAAAAATATTGCCGGATCCCCCTTGACGAATCCGCGGGCAGACGGTATAATGTAGGTCATATTTAAGACGTTGAAGGGAAGAAAGATCGCCCATTCCCCATTCCAGAGAGCCGGCGGAGGCTGCGAGCCGGTATGGGAGGCCGATGGATAACTGTTCCCGGAGTCGATGGCCTGAACCCATTGCGCAGTAGGGCCACCCGGCTGACCCCGTTACCGGTCCGGGCCTTGTCGGAGGCCGCAAAGGGCTGGCGCAAAAGCGCCTGCTGAACCAGGGTGGTACCGTGTAATTTTTTACACCCCTGACCAAGAGAATGGTCGGGGGTGTTTCTTTTGCCCTCTGGCAAACCTTTCAAAACTAGGAGGAAACAAACAATGAACGGATTTGAAAAGTACATTCCATTTGTCCCCCAGCCCATCGAAAACCGCACCTGGCCAGATAACGTGATCACCCAAGCGCCGGTGTGGTGCTCGGTGGATCTGCGGGATGGCAATCAGGCGCTGGTGGACCCTATGAACATGGAGGAAAAACTGGCCATGTTCCATATGCTGGTGGACGAGATCGGCGTGAAGGAAGTGGAGATCGGGTTCCCCTCCGCGTCGGACACCGATTACGAAATCTGCCGGGAGCTGATCGAGGGCGGACACATCCCAGATGACGTGACCATCCAAGTGCTGGTACAGGCCCGGCCCCATCTGATCAAAAGAACCTTCGAGGCTATCCGGGGCGCCAAGCATGTTATCTTCCATTTCTACAACTCCACTTCCACCCTTCAGCGGGAGGTCGTGTTCCATACCGATGTAGAGGGCGTAAAGAAAATTGCCACCGACGCTGCGGACCTGATCTATGAGATGTCGGCCGAAGCAATCCAATCCGGCGTAAACCTGCGCTATGAATACTCTCCGGAATCCTTCATGGGGACGGAGATGGACGCCGCCGTGGAAATCTGCGCCGCCGTCCTGGACCACCTCCACGCAGATGCGGAGCATCCAGTCATCCTCAACCTGCCCACCACCGTAGAGAACTGTATGCCCAACCAGTTCGCGGATGAGCTGGAATATTTCATCCGCACACTGCCCGGCCGGGAACGGGCCATCATTTCCCTCCATCCGCACAACGACCGGGGAACCGGCGTCGCCACTACAGAGATGGGCCTCCTGGCGGGAGCCGACCGAGTAGAGGCCTGCCTGTTCGGCAACGGCGAGCGCACCGGGAATGTCGACATAATCACCGTTGCCATGAACATGCACGTACAGGGCATCGACTGCGGACTGGATTTCTCCCACATGGACCGCATCATTGAGCTGTACGAGCGCTGCACCAAAATGCACCTGCCAGAGCGCCAGCCTTACGCCGGAGACCTGGTGTTCACGGCTTTCTCCGGCAGCCATCAGGATGCCATCAACAAAGGTTTTCAATATATGGAGGAGGCCAAGACCGGCAAATGGATGGTCCCCTATCTGCCCATCGATCCCACAGACCTTGGCCGGGCCTATGAGCCGGTGCGGATCAACTCCCAGTCCGGCAAGGGCGGGGCGGCTTTTATCATGAACCACAAATTTGGGTTCGACATGCCCAAAGCCATGCACGCGGAATTTGGCGAGATCGTGCAGCGGGAATCGGACAAAGAGGGCGTGGAGCTGAAGCCAGATGTGCTGTACCGCCTCTTTGAGGAAGAATATCTGAAGGTAGACGGCCCTTACCGGCTGATCAGCAACCGCCTGGGGGCAACGGTAGAAAACGGCGTGGCACAGTCCCACTTCTATGGGAAGCTCCAGCACAAGGATACCGTCTTTGAGGTTTCCGGCGACGGCAACGGCCCCATTGACGCTTTCTTCAACGCCATCCAGGGGGAGCGCATGAACCGTTACCAATTCATTGACTACAAAGAGCACGCAATCAGCCAAGGCTCGGACTCCCAGGCGGTAGCCTACATTCACCTCCGCACAGCGGACGGCGGGGATGTGTTCGGCGTAGGCATGGACCACAACATCTCGATGGCTTCCATCAAGGCTATTATCTGCGCCATCAACCGCGGCAAGCGGATCGAGGCCGCGCACAAACAGGCATAACGTGCCCATACTGCCGCGAAAGCCAGCCAGGGGGAAAAGGCCTTGGCTGGCTTTGGATTTCTCGCTTGACAACCCATACCCCTTAGGGTATAATGCCGCCGTGCCCCTATGGGTATCCAGGAGGTTCGATTATGAAAAAATTAGAAGCATTTTTGGACTGGGGCGGCATCAAGCGGGATATCGTTTGCCTGACCCTCTCCGCGTTTGCGCTGCTGGCCAGCATCCTTGGCCTGTCGCCCCTTCCCTTAGACGCGGCCTGGGTGTCCATCCTTCTCTGCGGCGTCCCGATCATCCTGGAAGCCGTTGTGGGACTTGTCACTGCGTTTGATATCAAGGCAGATGTGCTGGTATCTATCGCACTGGCTGCGTCCGTCCTGATCGGAGAAGATTTTGCTGCTGGCGAGGTGGCCTTTATCATGCAGCTTGGCGCTTTGCTGGAGGATCTGACCGTCGCACGGGCCCGGGCGGGCATCGAGAAGCTGGTACGCCTTACCCCCCAAACTGCGCGGGTGCTTCGGGGGACGGAGGAGGCCGTGATTCCGGCAGAAGAGGTGCAGGTCGGCGACCGGCTCCGGGTGCTGCCTGGCGAGACCGTTCCAGTGGACGGCGTCATCCGGGATGGACAGACCTCCATCAACCAGGCCGTCATGACGGGGGAGCCGCTGCCGGTGGATAAAACCGTTGGGGACCTGGTATCCAGCGGCACTGTGAACCAATTCGGTTCGTTTGAGATGGAAGCCACCCGGGTAGGGGAGGACCGTTCCATCCAGCGCATGATCCGGCTGGTGCAGTCGGCGGACGCCGGAAAGGCAAAAATCGTCCGCCTCGCAGACCGTTGGGCCACTTGGATTGTGGTGATTGCTCTGGCTGCGGCGGCCCTTACCTTGCTCGTTACCGGGCAGGCCATCCGGTCGGTGACAATCTTGGTGGTGTTCTGCCCCTGTGCCCTGGTGCTGGCAACGCCAACCGCCATCATGGCGGCAATCGGCAACGCGACAAAGCACGGGTTTCTCGTCCGGGAGGGCGACGCGCTGGAACGCCTCTCCTGGGTCAGTAAGGTCACGTTTGACAAAACGGGGACGCCGACATATGGAACTCCCCAGGTCGTATGTGTCCAAAGCTGCCTGCCGGACCTTTCGGAGGACGGCCTGTATGCATACGCGGCCAGCGCGGAGCTGCGCTCGGAGCATCCTTTGGGCAAGGCAGTGGCAGGCAGCTGCCTCGCCCGGACCGGCAGAAAACCGGAAACGCCCCAGCAGTTCCAGATGCTGCCGGGACGCGGGGTGCGGGCCGCTGTAAACGGCCGGGAGGTCCTGGCTGGGAACGGAGAACTGCTCCGGGAGCAGGCTGCCGTGCTCCCCCAGATGCTTCAAGAGGCTGCGGAGGAATGGTCCGGAAGGGGCTGTACGGTCATCTATGTGGCTCTGGACCAAAAACCGGCGGGGCTCCTGGCGTTGTCGGACACCCTGCGTCCAGAAGCGGCAAAGGCCGTCATGGAGATCCGGGAGGCGGGCGTGGAGCCGGTCCTGCTGACAGGCGACCACGAGAACGCCGCACGGTATATTGCCGGGCAGCTTTCCATCCAAGAGGTACAGGCAGACTGTTTGCCGGAGGATAAGCTGGACTACATTGGGCGTTGTCAGGAGGCCGGCAAACAAGTCTGTATGGTGGGCGACGGCATCAACGACGCGCCCGCGCTGAAAAAGGCCTGCACTGGCATCGTCATGGGCGGCGTGGGGAGTGATATCGCGGTAGACGCGGCCGACATTGCACTGGTCAGCGACGACATCCGGGAACTGCCCCATCTGCTCCAACTTTCCAGGCACATGATGACGGTAATCAAGCGTAACCTGGCTTTTTCCATGGCGCTGAACTGCTTTGCCATCGTCCTGGCGGCCACTGGGACGCTGAACCCAGTGATCGGCGCGTTGGTCCATAACGCCGGTTCCGTCTTCGTCATCATTCATTCCGCCTTTCTGCTGCGGTGGCGAAAGGGCAGGACGTAACGCGGCAGAAAGTCCTAGTGATATTATACAAATTCCAACCGTCTTTTTTGCCTGTTTACGCATAGCACAAAATCAGGCGCCTGTTTTTGTACCAAATTGTTAATTGTCAACAATTTGGGTTCGTGTTATAATCAAATTCACTGTCTGCCCGCCGGTATTTGATCCCGTGCCGGCCGCAACACATGAGAGGGGGGAATTTTAATGATGGAAGACACGAAAAAAATCAAATGGTATGCCCTTGCAACAATGGGCTTTTCCACGGTCTGGGGATTCGGAAACGTTGTCAACGGGTTTGTTTACTTCAACGGCGTTCAGGTCATCCTCAGTTGGCTGATCATGTTTGCGCTGTACTTCGTCCCATACGTCCTGATGGTGGGCGAGCTGGGTTCCGCCTTTAAGAACGAGGGCGGCGGCGTCAGCTCCTGGCTCCACCAGACTACAAATGCAAAATTGGCTTATTATGCGGGATGGACTTATTGGGCCTGCCACATCACCTACATCGCCAGCAAAGGAAGCGGCGGCCTGAAAGCTGCCAGCTGGGCCATTTTCCGGGACGCGGAGACCTACGACTCCCTTCCTACGCTTTACGTGCAGCTGGCAACCTTAGGCGTTCTGCTGCTGGGCTGCTTCATTGCCAGCCGCGGACTGAACCCGCTGAAAAAATTGCTGACCCTGGCCGGAACGACGGTCTTTATCATGTCCCTGCTCTACATCCTGATGATGTTTGCAGCTCCGATGATCAACCCCGGCGCAGCTTATGTGAAGCCGGACCTCAGCCTTCAGAACCTGATCCCCACTTTTAACGTCACATACTTTACTTCCCTGTCCATCCTGGTGTTTGCAGTGGGCGGGTGCGAGAAAATTTCCCCCTATGTCAATAAGGTGGAAAATCCCAGCAAAGGGTTTCCTAAGGGGATGATCGCCTTGGCAGGCATGGTGGTCCTCTGTGCGATCTTGGGAACGATTGCGATGGGGCGGATGTTTGACCCTGCGGTGATCAACAGCAGTGATGATACGTTCAGCGCATACGCTGCGAACGGCGCTTATTGGGCATTCCAGCAGCTGGGCCAGTATTACCACGTAGGCGATCTGTTCCTGATTATTTATGCCCTGTGCAACGTAATCAGCCAGTTTGCCATTCTGGTGCTGAGCATCGACGCGCCCCTTCGGATGCTCCTGGGGAATGAACGCACCCTCCAGTTTATCCCTTCGGCTCTTCAAAAGAAAAACAAATACGGCGTTTACAGCAACGGCATCTTCATGGTGGCCATTTTGTCCGGCGCCATTATCCTGGTGCAGTCCTTTGTCCCTGGGGCAGCGTCAGTCCTGCGGCAGCTGACGAAGCTGAACTCCGTTTGTATGCCGATGCGTTACATGTGGGTATTCGTGGCCTATCTGGCCCTGCGGAAGGCAATCAACACAATTCCTGCGGAATACCGGTTTGTAAAGAACCAAGGCGTGGCAAACTTCTTTGGCGTCTGGTGCTTCGCGGTCACGGCGGTCTGCTGCGTAATGGGAATGTTCGACAAGGATTTGTTCACCTTTGCGCTGAATGTAATCACGCCCATTATCCTGACCGCCTTAGGGCTGATCCTGCCGCAGATTGCAAAGCGGGAACAGGCAAAACAACCCGCCAGCCGCTGAAAGGGAGGTTGCAGTCATGTACCGTAAAATCGCAGAAGAAACTTTGGCGTTTATCCAGAAAAACCCCACCGCATTCCACACGGCAGCCAGCGTTCAGGCAGCCTTGGAGGAAGCAGGATACCAGGAGCTGCTGGAAAGCGGCGTCTGGACGCTGGAACCGGGAAAAAACTATTATGTCTGCCGGAATGGTTCCAGCATCATCGCGTTCCAGACAGGGACCGATTTGGAACCGTACAGCTTTCATATTGCCGCCGCCCACACGGACTCGCCCTCTTTTAAGCTGAAAGAATACGCCGCCCATACCGTCGGGGAAACGTATACCACCCTCAATGTAGAAGGCTATGGCGGTATGATCTGCTCCACCTGGCTCGACCGGCCCCTGTCCATCGCTGGGCGGGCCTTGGTACAGCAGGAGGATGGATGCATCGTAACGAAGCTGGTGAATTTTGACCGGGACCTGGTTTTGATCCCCAGCGTTGCCATCCATATGAACCGGTCTGTCAACGAGGGATATGCGTACAATAAGCAAGTGGATATGCTCCCCTTGTTTGCGGGAGAGGAGGGCGGTTCTTTGTCCGCTCTCCTGGCAAAGGAGCTGGATACCGCGGAAGGGCAGATTTTAGGGAGCGATTTGTTTTTGTACAACCGGGACAAACCCACAGTTTGGGGCTGTAACGGAGAGTTCCTCTCTTCCGGACGCTTGGACGACCAGCAATGTGTCTTTGCCGCCCTGCGGGGCTTTCTGGGGGCGTCGAACCGCCGCTCCGTTAATGTCCTGGCCTGTTTTGACAATGAGGAAGTGGGTTCCGGAACGAAGCAGGGTGCAGCCTCCACGTTCCTACAGGACATCCTCCGGCGGATCAATTCTGCCCTGGGCAAAGGCGAGGAGGACTATCTGCGGGCTTTGGCTTCCAGCTTCATGCTCAGCGCGGACAATGCCCACGCGGTGCATCCGAACCATCCGGAGCATTCGGACGCTGAGAACCGGGTATACCTGAACGCAGGCGTAGCCGTCAAGTCTCACGCAGGGCAGAAATACACCACCGACGGCATGAGCGCTGCCATCGTCCGGGCGTTAGCGAAGCAGAGGGATATTCCGCTCCAGTTCTTTGCAAACCGTTCGGATATGGCTGGCGGCAGCACCTTGGGCAATATCGCTATGACGCATGTGCCGGTAAAATGCGCAGATGTTGGACTGCCGCAGCTGGCAATGCATTCGTGTTATGAGACGGCAGGGACAAAAGACACGTGGTATATGGTCCAGCTGATGGAGGCGCTGTTCAGCAGCCATTTTGAAGAAGCCGGAGCAGGCGCCCTGCGCATAACGGAGTAACCAAACAGAATACCGCCTGTTGGCAAAAACGGCGCGGGACGGGAGTAATCCCGTCCCGTTTTCTTTTCCTGTTTGCTTTCATCTTTCTTCAGGCGGACTAAGACCGCAAAGCCGATCCTTCTGATGGCGTTAGGACGTTAGGGAATCGAGCTGGGGAATCTGGTCGATACAAATGGCAAAGCTATCTTGTTCCACGTGAAACAGCAGGCTATATTGCGGGGATTGCTCCTTGAATATTTCAAGGAACTCCTCATGATCTAAAAAACATCCCTTTTCCAGCTGGTATTCATCCGGCTGTTTTCCAAAGTCCACAGCCGCCCGCTGCATCAAATTTTGGGCAATTTCCTGTATGGCAAAGCAGACGATATCATTCTTTTCATAAAAATCGATCCCAAACATCAAGCCTGCCGCCTGAAGCAGCAGCTGTTGTCCCACAACCAGGATGACGCGCAGCCGCCTTCCCTCTTGGGTGCTGTAGGTCAATTCGTAAAATTGTTCATTCAGGATGATATCTTTTGGGGAAAACTTGCCAACATATTGGATTCGACATCCCAATATTTCCTGTAAAGGGGAAAGGATTACGGTTTGAATTACGGACATCTCATCATCCAAGCGCATTGGAACCAATTCCTTGGTTTTTTCTCCAATAATCGCCCGGTCTTCAATGATAATATGGCCTGTCAGCCACCCAGTACAAACGCCGATAAACCGCTGTACCATTTCGGCAGAAAAATTCGAGGCATAAAGCAAGCGCTCCAATTCCGGCAATGTTTCATACCTCATCCTGTCGTGGATTTTTTTATGGGCCAAGTAACCGGAATATCCAATCTTGCGCATATAGGCTTCTTCCTCCGCAAAATGCTTGAGGGTATACGCCTTAAAATACTTAATTCCTTCCACGCAGGCAAATTTGTTTTCATGCCTTTCCACATATAGATCCATCATCTTTTGAACAATGGAAAAAAGCCTGCGGTGTGCCTGATCGATCATCTCCACACCGATGCTAAATCGATCCCGCCATTGAAATTGCAGCATATGATTTCCCTTCTTATTTGCCGCCCGCAGGATTTCAGGCGGCAAGGGTACGCTTAACGCTCTGCTCTGGAACAGCAATCCGGCTTTTCTGTTTACCGCTGCTCTTCCAGAAGGGATTGACAGCAATGTCAGCGATTGCTGTAAGCTTCCCAAAATCCAGGCTGTTGAATTGGAAGAAAAACCAGTCTTGGCAGGGTGAAAATGAATCCTATCCGTTCCCGTATTCTACAGCCCGCTCTATTATATGCGCATAACCCAACATGTGCCATCCAGTGCGGCGGATCGAAAAAAGCAGGCGAAAAAAGGGAAGCAAGCGTAATAACGCTTGCTTCCGGTATGCAGTAAAAATTCAAAAGCGATTGGATAAAGGAAACTCCGTTCTCCTCCGCCGCGAGTCCAGCGAAGCGAGTCGCGGTGGAAAGCGAAGAAATTCCCACCATAGTGCAGTTTTCGCCGCAAGGCGGAAACGGAACGGTGGTGGGAATTTCTGAGCTGGTGGAGGTGGCGGGAGTTGAACCCGCGTCCGAAAGCACTTTAACGGAACTTTCTCCGGGCGCAGACGGTTATTGCGGAGGCCCTCGCGCCTCCTGTTCCCCTTCCGGACGGCAAGCCGTCACGCACGTCCGGTCAGGTAAGCTTCATAATGTGTGGCACAGGCAAAGCTTACTGTACGCACATTTACCGCTATACGACGCCCTTCCCGGCTCGCGGTCCTTCCGGGTCGGACGGCCGCCTTTAATTAGGCAGCGTAAGCAACAGTATCGTTGTTGTTTAATTTATAAAGTGCCCATTTTATGGCGGTTAGGCGCCGCCGCCCGCTGATCCCGCCTCCATACCCCCGTCGAAACCGGTACACCCCCATGTTAGGCGCAGGCCATATCCTGCGCATTCTGGATATACGGTTGCTTTTTGAGATAGAACGGCGCTGTCACATGGAATACTATACCACACTTCTTCCCATTTGTATGTTACGATTCCATGACATTTTCGGCAGGGCCCTGCAAGGCCCTGCCTTTTCCGTCTCTAGTATTCTCTCATGTTTTCACAAATTTAACCAACAATTTTGCCGGCGTCACCTTCGCCAACACCCGATAGAACTTATAAAAAAGCATCGGCGTATAAATTGTCCGGCCTGCCCGGGCAGCGCGGAGCGCTCCCTTGGCAACCCGCACTTGGTCGCAGTACGGCAGGAACTCAAAGGTACTGGAATGTCCCGGAATCCCCGCAAGGGGCAGGAACTCCGTCTCCATCGGCCCAGGACAGACCGCAGTTGCCGTCACGTCTTTGCGGCGCAGTTCCTCCGACAGGCCGATGGTGAAGGACGAAACATACGCTTTGGTGGAAGAGTAGACCGTCATACGGGGATTCGGGCAGAAGGAGGCAATGGACGAGACATTCAGAATCCGGCTTCCGGCCATCATATAAGGCACCGTCATGTTTGTCACCGCCGTCAAGGCCCGGACGTTCAAGTCTACCATCCGCGTCTGGGAGGCCGTATCCAGCTCACCTATGCGGCCCAAGTACCCGCAGCCCGCACAATTGGCCAGCAGGGCAATTTCCGGCTGTTCCTCCGTCAGCTTTTCCTGAAGCGTCATCAAGCTCATAGGATCGCACAGATCCAACGGCAAACACGCCACATCCATGCCCTTCAGTTCCTCCGCCAGGACCTTCAGCCGGTTCGAGCGGCGGGCAATCAGCCAGCAGCATTCGATCTCCGGAAAAACATCCTTCATCTGCCGGACGAGTTCCTGTCCCAGTCCCGAAGACGCCCCAGTAATGATTGCGGTTTTCATAAAAACAGACCTCCTGATGGCTTAGCAGGTTTCCGGCTCCGGGTAATCGATTCCCCGGGTATCGACGCGGATGGACTGGATAACGACCGGCTTTTTGGGCTTGTCATCCCAAATATTGCGCTGTACGCGGGAGATGGCAATTGCGTCGTCTGTGCCGTCGATCACCTGACCAAAGGCGGCGTAAGCCCCGTCCAGGTGTTCCGCAGGGGCCACCATGATAAAGAACTGACTTCCGGCAGAATCCGGGTCCTCCGTCCGGGCCATGGAGAGGACGCCAGTGAGGTGGCGCAGATCGTTCTGGGCAAAGCCGTTCGAGGCAAATTCCCCCTTGATTTCGTAACCGGGACCGCCCATGCCGTTTCCATCGGGGCAGCCGCCCTGGATCATGAAGCCGGGGATAACACGGTGGAAGGTCAGGCCGTCATAAAAACCCTTTTTCACCAGGGAGATGAAATTGTTCACCGTATTCGGCGCCTTGTCCGGATAGAGTTCAGCGGTCATGATTTTGCCATCCTCCATGGTGATGGTGACAAGGGGCCGGGACCGTGCCTCCGTCGAACTGGTAACCAGGGGCTTGCTCATAACATCAAATCCTTTTCCTTAAAATTATCGGGGCGGGCAACCGCGCCGAGGCTGTTTTCATATTCTTCAAACGTATAAAACGGGACGCCATGTTCATCCAGGAGCTGGGCCAGCAGGTCCGCGTTTTTCAAGGACCATGCGAATTTTGCCAGAACCTGCCCATTGCGGTCATACAAGACATTGCTTCCATTCGTGGGGCCGAGGATAACGCCTGCAATATCGTCCACGAGAAATGTCCGGCTTTTGCGCAGGCTGGGCGTTGTCCGCAGAATCTGCCCCTTTGCTTTTAACTGTCCGCCGATGGAGAATGCTGGCGGCAGCTGTTCAGCTGGCAGGGGAATTTCTTTAGGGCGGTAGTTATACATGAGCCCGCCGGCACGGATGACGGCGGCACGGCGGGGATCGGCGTACCAAGCGGGGTCGGTGTAGCGCAGGAGGCGTACCTGTCCAAATCCTCCGGAGAGGCAGAAGGCAAATATCCCAAACAAAAGACACCAAGCGCCGTCCCAGGGTTTCCAGTAAAAGAAGGATGCGGAAGCCGTTCCCAAAAAGGTACAGGCATGGGTCATAATATAGGCAAACTTCCGGTTTTTGAGGCCGCGGAACAGCCAGTAGCCGAAGCAGGCAAAGGGGCCAATTATGATTGATGCCAGAATACAGAAGCCGTAGAGGAGTTGGTGTACGACTGGGCCGGTAAAAAGGAAAGCACACAGTTTTATCCAGATAGTTCCAGAGAGGAATGCGCCGAGGAAGCCACCCAAAACGCCGAGGAAGCCGGCGAAAAGGGTGCGGGCCATGGAAACCACCTCCTAGCGGGTTAATGAGATTTCATTGCGCGGTCGATGGTGCGTTTTGCGTCGCGCTGGGCAGCGGCGTCGCGTTTATCGTAATTTTTCTTACCGCGGCAGAGGCCGATCTGGACTTTTACGCGGGCGTTTTTGAAGTAGACGGATAATGGGACGAGGGTATAGCCGTCCTGTTTAACCAAGGCGTGGAGTTTACGGATTTCGCGCTTATGCATGAGGAGCCGCCGAACGCGTTCCGGGTCTTTGTTAAAGATGTTGCCCTTTTCGTAGGGGGAGATGTGCATACCGATGAGGAAAGCCTCGCCGTCTTTGATGGAGCAATAGGAGTCTTTAAGGTTCAGGGTACCAGCGCGGATCGATTTGACTTCGGTGCCAGCGAGTTCAATACCGGCTTCAAAGGAGTCTTCAACGAAATAATCATGATGGGCCTTCCGGTTTTGCGCCGCGATTTTGATTCCTTTTTTTTCCGTAAAAATCACCTCTTTTCAATTATTGCATAATCCGTTGCGCTATTATACCATAGCTTTGCTTTTCAAGCAAGAGGGATTCCCTTCGCACCTGGCGGTGCGGAGCGTTGGATTTCAGCCATTCCCATGGCTGGGGGGTTGAACCCCCCATTTTCTCTTTTTCTTCGCGAAGAAAAAGAGAAAACGGGCCGTTCACGGTCCAAAAGAGAAAAAGA
>JAAWGR010000087.1 GCA_022795445.1 Oscillibacter sp.
AACGAGATCATGGAGCTGCTGTCCATGCGAGCGGCCCAGTGCATTGCAACCAGTCTGTATCGAAGCAACCTCCATTTTATGAAGCATTCGGTCACATCGCGGCATGAGCAGGTGAAAACGCTGAAAAAGCACCTCAAAAACTTCCATAGACACACAACAATCATCTATTGTTCCACCCAAAATACGGTTGAAGAAATAGCAAAGCGTCTGAAAAAGCTCTATCCTGGTGAAGTGGTTGCCTACCACGGCGGGAACAAAAAGGGGGAGCGGGATATGCTGTCGGGGAAGAAGCACATCATCGTTGCGACCTCCGCCCTGGCCATGGGTGTCAGCATCAAAGACGTTGATCTGGTCATCCATTATAATATGCCGCTCTCTATTTCTGACTACTACCAGATGTCCGGTCGTGCTGGGCGTGAAGGTCAGAAAGCCCGCAGTATTCTGATTTACAACAACTCCGACTATTGCAGTAATCGGTATATGCTGGAGGAATTTGAGAACCGAAATATGCGGAAAATTGCTATGGAGCGGCTGGATGCCATGAAGGAGCTCTGTGAGGATACGGAACACTGTATGTACGCTATGATCCTGGCCGCTCTAGGTGAAAAGCGCGAAAATAAGTGCCGCTATTGCACCAACTGCCAAAAAGCGAGGTGAGCTCATGGACATTCAGATTGGACTTGATACCATCAGTTTTCATCACAGCTTATCGCCAAAGCAGAAGAAAAAGATGATGGAAAAGTTAAAACTACTCTCAAAGTTCAAAACAGTAAACAGCGACTATGAGAGTGATTCTTATCAGTATTCCAGCGATCATTTTGCAGAGCTGGGCGTGAAGCTGCGTATTGCCCGATGTAAAGGAAAACCGTGGGGATTATATGTTATTGTTCATCCAACCCTGATCCTTGGGGACGATGACCGGAGTGCGCTGTACCAGGCGAAAAAATCAAGCTATAAAACGATGGTCAGACTTGTTGATAAAATGCTGGATAGTATCAACGTCCCCTGCTCTTTGGATGACATGAAACTGTACCGAGCTGATGTTACTGCGAACACCATTTTTGTCCATGCAAAATGGGTTGCAGAGTACATCCGCATTTATAAAAAGAGTGTGATTTTACCTCATTATAAGCCGGATTGGTTCCGCGAAAAGGAAAAGAAGGCCAAAGATTGCAAGCTGGCGAACCGTCATTCGTACAAGCAGTATTGCAAATCTGCGGCCTTCTTTGTTTATAACAAAACCGCCCAATTAGAAATGATCGACCAGTTTCCTGATACATTGATCGGCAAAAGAGTCCTCCGGTTGGAAATCCAGCTCCGGCGGAAAGCACTTAAAAAATGGGCAGATAACGGAGAGCTTGGCAGTAATTGGGAGATCATCCGGGGCGTTTTCAAACGTCGGAAAAGAATCATCGAATGGTACCTTGACCGAACCCAGCCGAAAGGACAGTATGTGCGTTATAAGGACGCTGTTGATCTGATTAACAGTACAAAGCTGAAAAAGAAAACCAGAGACAGAATGTTGTATCTGCTGCGAAAGACCAGCGATAAAGAATCTTTGACTTCTGCCTTAAAGGACTTGAAAGCGACATACAATCTGACCGGCAGCCAGTGCAGGAACATACTGAACAAGTTTCGGAACCTTGGAATCAGCCCAATCACGCTAGCAAATCATTCTAATTTTGACTGTTTGCCGTATATTTCACTATGATGGGCAGGGAGGATGCAACTTTTAAGAGTGAAATACCTAACAGTATTATAAGATGCAGCTGGATACGGTGATTTATGGACTGTGCGCCGGTCTGATCTTAAATTGTGCTAATCGGAGGTATTTTTTTATGGAACAAGTCCCATACATCAACTACAAAGACCTGGATGAATTTTACAAAATCCAACAACTTGCAGACCTTTTCGGAATCACCAAGCAGGAGCTGAAGCAAACCTGTGAAAAGTACGATATCAAGCTCCGTAGGAACGAGACCGGCGACTACGGCATTGTCCGGTTCGATGTCCATAAACTGCATAACGCCCTGTACCACGAATCCCGCGGTGGCAAGAAGGACGGGAGCCGTCAGAGGGAGGATGACCCATGGGCCTGAACGAGCTGCTGACGGTCAAGGAAGCGGCGGAATGGTTGAAGACCAGCCGTGTCCAGGTGCGCCGGATGATCCAGAACGGGGAACTGGCGGCAGTGAAGGTGGGGAGGGAGTATAGGATACCGATAGCAAGCATCCGAGAGTTTGTAGAAAACAATTTTCTGTAAAAAACAGCTGTGCCGGAGGATCTTCCGGCACAGCTGTTTTGCTTCATTCAGCCAAGTAGTTCCTATTGGTATTGAATACACATACTTTTAACCGTTTGCATCATACTAAAAAGCCAAGTATGCTGGATACAAAAGGCGGTGAAAGTATGGCAGAAATGGACGTAGGGGCAAGAATCCGATATTTCCGGCATCTTCGCGGGTTGAGTCAGGAGCAACTGGCCCTCCAGGCAGGGCTCAATACGGCGTTTCTCGGACACCTGGAGCGGGGACTGAAAAGCCCAACGATCACGACGTTGGAAAAGCTGGTAAATGCGTTGAATATCACTTTCGAGGAACTGTTTGCAGAGGGGACCTCCATGCCCGATCCTGACCGTGAACTGGCACTGAAACAGATAGAGCTGTTGATACGGGATTTATCTTCTGAGCAGCTGAACAGGCTTGTCAGTATCATCCAAGCTATTCTGGAGTTCTCGTAAGCGGCCCGGCAGTCAACGCTTGTCCGGCTTGGATCAGATATTGGCTGGCGAAATAGTCTTGCAGCTCCATCAATCCTTCGTTGATAGATGCGAGAAGGAAAGGAACATTCTGTGCAGAGACTGTGGCTCTACTGGTGGTCTTCTCAAGGATATTCCGGCACAGATGCTTTACACCGGATGGGTCAGCCTGCAAAAACTGGTTTGTCAGTTCAACAGCATGGGTATTCATGTACGCAGAGATTCGCTCTAACAGTGAAGCGGTAGCTGGATGGCCGGAGCATTGATAATCCAACAGTTCTTTACTGGTGATACCGCCGTCCGTCAGCAGTATATTGTCTCCGCTGCCATGCTTGAAGCAGGTGAAGAGTGCATCCTCAACCAATTCCTCAATGATTGGGGGGAAAGGAACCTCGTCTTGCTCATCGCTATATGTCCACCCTGCGGCGATCTCCTGGCGATAGAAATCTCCCAAGACAGTAATTTGATCCAGCCCATACCAGCACAGCGGAATATCCACCTGTGTGTCCCTTTCATAGATCCGGCAAAGGCGCATAAATAGTTGTAAATTTGTGCGGTATTGCTTGAAGTTTCTGCCGTTATCTGCATCAATTTTATTGTGGTCAGGTTTCCAGAGGGCAGACAGCTCCACGGCCAGATCCGCCGTGCTGCACATATAGCTCTGCCGCCGGGTGAGCAGCCGGAAGATCAGCAATGGCTCGATAGGCTTCAGAATGGGTGAAGCTGCCGCTACACGTATGTAGTGCGTCAGATTGTGCAACAATATATCTCCGCTGCCCCTTGTGGGAATATCGAACAGCGCGGTGAAGCACTGCAAAATTTCATATTTCCGTTCCGTATCGCAGTCCACAGGCTTGGGACTGCGTTTTTCTTTTGTTACTTCTACGAATTTGCCAGCCAACGCCCCACGCCGCAGCAGTGTCTGAAGCAGCGCGTCCCGTTCTCTCATAAAACTGAGGTATTGCAGAATAGTTTGTTCTTCCTCATCAGCTGTTGTCGGCTTATAATCCAGCAGAAAGTCAAGGTCGCACAGCAGTTCGCAGAAGATACGCAGCAGTTCAAAAGACGGCGCAGCCTGCGCCTGTTCATTGAGCTGGCAGCACAACGTAAATCTGTCGTTTGCAGAAATACTCATCTCTGCTAAACGGGTCCGGAAATCCGTGCGATATTCCCGCGCATCCCGCAGCACTGCTTCACGCTCTAACCCTTTATCCCGCAAAATTTGTTCGCAGTCAGGCTCGTCCGACAGCTTGTCCATGGCATCCAGCCACTCGTCAAACAGCACAGGGGCTCCGTCCAGTTCCTTCAAGATCATACGGTCTAACGGATCATTCGGATCAAGCTTCAGCATAGCGGTCCACCCTTTCTCCACCATTTGACTATAGAATAGCATAATCTGCCAAAGAGTACCAGAGAAGTTGATTCAAAACTAAAATTTTTGTGGTTGAAGCAACCTCCCTTCCCAAGTACGGCAGCTTGCGGTAGGATATGTGCCAGGAGGTGAAAAAATGTCGAAAGGTATTGATGAGCCGATCTTATCTGCTTTACGGGCGTATGAGCATGACCCTGACCGGAATGGGAAGAAGGCCATCCTGCTGACACCCCACGGGGGATACTTTCTCTACGGAAACCGGTTTTGCACGATCCGGGAATATGACCTGGAGCTACGAAGCGATTCCATTGAGCTGCAAGGGGTCGCGGTGAACAATCCAATTTTCTTGGCCTGCACGCAAGGCGGGCTTTCTGTGACGGGACACCAGCGGTATTTTCCACAGTTGGTAAGCCTGATTTTTCACATTGACCTGGGCGAGGAGGACGGATTGCTGCGTGGGATTCTGCTGGCAAGGGCGGGTGAGGTACAATTTTCTTTGTTCTGTGATGCCGCAATCGAGGAACTGTACCGATTGTCCCGCAAAAGGACTTGGAAGCCTCCGCTGCGGATACCGCCTGAGGGGGACTTGTGTCAGTACGCGGAGGTCTTGCGCCGGAACGATCTGCATGGGCTGACCGGGCTGTATTTATGCGGCAGGCCGATGAAATCGCTTTTGGAAGAATTGTGAAAGTTACCGTTGAAATCATACTTTTAAGTATGATACAATCATTTCGGAGGGGAGGGGAGAAGCACAATGCTTGAGATCAAGACATACACCTGCCAGAAATGCGGGGAAAAGTTCACAAAGGCGGTCGGCGGAGTCGTTATGTCCCCAAAGCAGATGGAGCTGGAAATGCACCCTGTCTGCGACAGGTGCAGGCTGAAGAAAGTGAAAGAATTTGTTGATATTTTCAAGAAATAGCGAGAAACGGAGGGATAATTTATGATTCAGGTCAACACTCTCAAAGCTGCCGGGATTTCTGAGCAGGAGATCCGGCAGCTGGAGACAGCCTTAGAAGCGCTCCAGACCGCAAAAAATCAGGCTTGTCACCAGGCACCCCATATTGTCTGTACAGGAATCTACAACGCCGGAAAGAGTACACTGCTCAACTCTCTGGCCGGAAAGGAAATCTTTCCTACCGGAGACATTCCGACTACGAAGAAGAGCGCGCAGGCCGAGTTCAGCGGCGCGGTATACATTGATACGCCCGGACTCAACGCAATGGAAGATGACGACAGGGAAACACAGGCAGCCTATGAAACAGCGGACTTCATCCTCTTTGTGGCAAACGCGCAAAATGGTGGGGTCAGTGCAGCGGAAGCTATGTGGCTGCAAAAGCTGAAGGAGCGGTATGGAAGCTTGCAGCAACGGTTGATCTTTGCGCTGACGCACAGCGCCCAGGTGGACCCGGAGCAACTGCCGGGCATCCGGGATAAGGTCTGCGGTAATCTTTCAAAAGCAGTTGGCTTTGCACCGGAAAAAATCCTTTGTGTGGATTCCATCGCCTATCAGGATGGAGTTGCGGACAATGAACTGCTGCTGATCGAAAACAGCGGGATTCCGCAGCTGCAAGCATATTTGTCGGAATGTGTTGCTGCAGCAAGAGAAACACTGCAAAAAGCGCGGAAAGCGGATGTTACCAAGCGGCGGCAGGATATACTGGGGCAGATTGAGAAAATCCGGAATGGCCTGAAAAACAAAGTAGATACGGCAGCTGAAGCAGGGAAAAAGCAAATTGCGGTTTTGGACCGTATATGGGCAGAATTTGACCAGAAACTTGCCAGTGCAATGCCAAAAACGGATATCTCACCGATTTTTGCCCGCTTCCTTGATTTGGGCTTTGATTGCTGCTCAGATATCCATGACAGGTCGCAAAGCTCGCTCAAACGTCAGATGAGAAGTTATCTGAGACCATATTATGATAAACGGCGGGAGGTAGTCCAGGATGAAGTCAACCGCGTAATGGATGATCTCCGCTCCTACTACCGTTATTGCGATCAAGGGTTGGATAGCGAGTATGCCCGTTACCGTAACCAATCCAACACTGTATTTGAACAGTGGATTTTGAACCTTCAAAAGCAGGGCGTGCCAGTTTCTATGAAACAAGATATTTCTGCTGCTATTGAGCTTCCCTCTGACTTGGAAACGCAAGTCAGAAATACTCTTTTGAAGAATGTAGTACAAAGCGATGGAAGCTACTCATTCAGCAGCTATTTAGATCGATTTCATACGCCGCAAGGAATGACGGAGTATGTCTCAGGCTTTTTGGGGATTCAGAAAGAAGTCACGATATATACGGCATACGGAATAGATATGCAGAATGAAATCGTCTATCGGATGAGGGAGGATCTCCAAAGAAAATACGAATCCAATGTCAATCGTGCCAACAGCTTGTTGAATCGCTACTGGAAAAGGTTTTTCGAGGCGTTGACGAAAGAGGCTGAACTGCAAAAGAGCGCCCTCAAGCAGCAGGTAGATGCCTACAAAGCCACTCTGATGCAATCTTTTGAGTTTTCCGGCAGTCAGGATGCTTTAACTTACATGGATTCTTTGAGAAAGGAGGTCACCCAATGAGCGACCTGATCCGTGACAGCTTCAATCAATTCTACAGGTCTATCGCAGCCTCCTACCAGGTTCTCAATGAAAACCGTGCCTGCATCGAGGACCGTAAGGGGCAAATGCTCCGACTGCTGGAAACTGGCATTCAACTCCCCGATCCTCCCTCCGGCACAGGAGAGTACCAGGACACCTGCCGGGAAACCCTGGCCAGCGCCGGTGCGCAGCTGAAAAAGTGGCAGGATTTCATCAAAGGTCAGATCGAGCGTTCCGAGTTTGTCAACCGCCATGAAAAGAGTATTCTTGCATTGGTGTTCGCGGATGTGAACGCAGGCAAGAGCTCTCTGGGAAATTTTGTTGGCGGCTGGAATCTGAAGGATACGGCCTATGCCGATCTCTATGTTCCACATTCCTGTGAAATTGAGGATTTCAGCAAAGCCAGCAAGGAGGACCGGCAAGTCAAGGAGATCGAATATTTCCCGGAGAACGCCACAGAGGCTACCTCCACCATTCAGCACTATACCTTACAGCAGGGCCTGACCTGGGTGGATACCCCCGGCCTGCACTCGCTGACCACGGAGCACGGCGATCTGGCGAAGGAGTACATACAGTTCGCCGACCTGTTGGTCTACCTCACGCCGTCCAGCAGTCCGTTTAAGGCCGACGAGCGTGAAATGCTGGGAGAGCTGTTCCGCATTGGCAAGCCGGTGATCCTGGCGATTACCAAGTCGGATTTCACCCGTCAGGGGGTTTCCAATGGCAGGATCATCAACATCAGATTACCCAAGACAGCCGAAAACAGGAAATCTCAGGAGAATTTTGTCACAGAGCAGGTCCGCCAGATCAGAGGGAACGACAACATGGAGAACTCCCACGTGCTCAGCCTATCCGTCCGGCTGGCGCGGGATGCGGTCAAGGCCCAGGACAGCTCGCTGTACGCCTCCAGCAATCTGGACAAGTTTCTCTCTCAGATGGGGACAATCCTCTCCAGCAAGGCAATCGAGCTGAAAATGCGCCGACCTAAGACAGAGGTCAACGCTTTTATTGACCGCCTGATTGGGCGGGACGGAGAGACGGACAGCAGTTTCCTGACGGTTTCCCAGCTGCGCACCGAATTAACGCAGAAAATCGAAAATCTGCGGACTGTTCTGGAGGAGTGCCGCCGGGAAGAGGGAAAAATCTGTGCAGATGTGGAGCTTCGCTTGCCAACGGAGTTGAGTCTCTTGTTTCGCAGTCTGCGGGATCGCGGCAAAATAAGTGACCCGAGCGTGGTGCAGAAAGAAGTATCAGAGAAAATTTCTGAGCTGGCCACCGAGGTTTGTTCCAAGCGGTTGAAAGAGAAACTGGGATCATTAGTGCTGTCGGTTGATCTGCCAAGATTTGCCGGGGAGCTTGATTCCGGGGCGGAGTATCATGTGGAATATGCAGAGCAGATCTTTACAAAAGTTGTTCGCCGTGAGCCGCGGGGAATATGGGAACACATTCAAAGCACTTTGTGGAAAAAGGATTTTCAAGATATTGTCCACGAAACGGACCAGATCAAAATGGGGGACAATTTGAAGTCCTATCTGGACACACAGGTAGAGGCACTTCGGCCCAAAGTGAGGGAGCATATTTCGGGTTCAATCGACCTGATGGCTTCCGCGTGTGTTACACCGTTGCAGAAAAGCTATCAGGACCTGGACAAGCAGTTGGAACGGCTGGCAACGCAGCTGGAGCAGCTGCGCTTCGCAGATAATTAGAAGGGAGTCTTTTCGTCATGGCAACTATGCTGATCGACAATCACAAGCAAACCATTCTGAACCTGCTGCAAGAGGGGGAAGCCCTCCTCCAGCGAATCGGCGACCAGGAAAATGTGCAGAAGCTGCAAACAGTACATCGGGAAGCATCTGACAAAAAATCTCCCCAGATTATGTTTTACGGGCTCTACAATGCGGGCAAGAGCACACTTATCAATGCCCTGTGCAGGAAGTATGTTGCGGAGACCGATGATGTGCCATGCACCGCCGCCATTCAAACCGTCCCCTGGGAAGGTTACACCCTGATCGATACGCCGGGCATCAATGCCCATGCAGAACATACGGAAATTGCAGAAAAAGAGATCCGGCAAAGCGATGTGATCCTCTTCATCATGGATAACGCGGACACGTTCGATAACGCCACGGTCTATCAAGCAATCGTTGATATCCTGAAAATGGGCAAGCCCCTGGCTGTTGTGCTCAATCAAAAGAATGTGGACGAAGACGAGGACCCCAATATCCCTGTGCCGGACCGAAAGGCTATCCAAAGGATCGTAGGGAAAATTTCTTCCAATTTGGAGGTCCAGAGCGTAAAAAACGGGATGCAGATTGTTGGTAAGGCAAACAATTTCCTGGGTATTTTTCCTGTCAATGCGTTCACAGCTTATATGGCGAGAGAGTGCTCAAGGGAGGAAGGCGATATGCTGTATCAAGCCTCCGGTGTACTCTCCCTCCGCAATGCAATGAACGAAACTATCCGCCGTTCTGAACTTGTCTATATGCTCAGAACGCCTCTTATCAATCTGCGGGACATTCTGCGCGAAGCGATAAAGCACTACCAGGCAGCCGCGATCTATGGAGAAAAGCAGCAGCTGGCAGAGAACAGAGAGCACCTACTTGAGTCCCGCCAGCGTCTGCGGGATCGGCTGATGGCCGACGGTCTACGGAAGATTGAAGCAATACTGGAAGAAGTAAAAACTGCTGCCGCAAGCGGTCAAACAATTACGGGAGTGGACGAGCGCCTGAATAGTCAACTGAATGCATTGCTGAAAGAGGCGGCTGAGCAGGAACGCGCAATTCTCCAGACAGAAATCAAAGTAGACACAATGAGCAATTATCGGGCCATAACTTCTGGTGGACCGGCTCATCCGACTCAGGAAGACGATTCCGCCTTACTGGGGGATTTGGCGCAGGTCGTAGCTTTTGTCATAGATACAGCGCCTATCCCTCTGCCGATTCCCCTGCCTATCTCAATAATAACTGCTGCTGTCAGATTGATCTTCCATCTCTTCAAGAGTGACCGGCCGGAAGATGATCCGGCTCGCAAGAGCCAGGAACGACTTGCGGAATATTATAGATGGCTGAATGAATTTCGGGATCAGGAAATCAAGATCAAGGCTACCTATGAAAAATCGGTCAATGATTTCCTGGCACAGTTCTATGACCAGCAACTGACTAAAATCGATCAATCTTTGGCTGAAGTAGACGGCAACTGCGCAGAACACACCAAAAATCTGCGTATGCTTGAACATTTGCTGCTGTGTACGTCTGATGAGATGGCAGCCTTGTCGATGGTAGCTTGAACGTACAGAATCTGATTTTGCAAACAATGTAGATATATACTATAACTATGGAGCCCCAGGGACATTCCCTGGGGCTCCTAATCTGTTTTTGAGGAGGAAAACAACGATGTCTGCTAACGTTGAAACCATGTTCTATGTCCGTGAAAAGCCTTGGCACGGCCTTGGCACCGAAGTCCAGGAGGCTCCCACTTCCGCTGACGCTCTGATCTACGCCGGCCTTGATTGGGAGGTCATCCAGAAGGATGTCTACACCGATGGTGGCATCCTGATTCCCGGCTACAAGGTCAACACCCGCAGTACCGATGATGTCCCTCTGGGTATCGTGTCTGATAGGTACAAGGTTGTGCAGAACGAAGATGCGTTCCAGTTCACCGATGATCTGCTGGGGGCTGGCGTGACCTATGAGACTGCCGGGGCCTTACAGGGAGGCCGCAAGGTCTGGATGCTGGCACGGATGCCCCACCGCTACATCATTGCCGGAGACGAGATCGCGCCGTATATGGTGGTGATGAACAGCCACGACGGAAGCTCCGGTATCAAGGTTGCCATGACCCCTATCCGGGTTGTCTGTCAGAACACCCTTAATCTGGCACTCAATAGCGCGAAGCGCATCTGGACTACCAAGCACACCGAGAATGTCATGCTCCGTGTCCACGAGGCCGAGGAAACCTTGGGCCTTGCCGAGCGTTACATGGGTGAGCTGGGCCGTGGCATTGATGCCCTGTCCCAAATCAAACTGACCGACAAGAAGGTGATGGAGTTCATGGCTGAGTTCTTTCCTGTCACTTTGGATATGCCGGAGATTCAGAGGAAGAACAATCTGCGGCTTCTGGACAATATGAAGGCCCGGTACTGGGATGCTCCCGATCTGTCCAATGTGGGGAAGAACGGCTACCGTTTTGTCAACGCCGTCAGTGATTTCGCCACCCATGCCGACCCCATCCGCAGGACAAAGAATTACGATGAAAACCTGTTCCTACGCACTGTGGAGGGCAATCCCATGATTGACAAGGCATACAAGCTGGCACTGGCGGCTGCGTAAAGGAGGTCATCAAAATGTCCGCAAAAATATTAGTTTCTACGGAAAGTATGCCCTACACTGACTGGTTGGAGTACCGCAAGCAGGGTATCGGAGGTTCGGACGCATCCGTAGTCTGCGGTATCAACCGCTACAAGTCTCCTGTGGAGCTGTGGCTGGATAAGACGGGCCAGCTCCCGCCCCAGGAGGCGGGGGAAGCTGCCTATTGGGGGACGCAGCTTGAACCCTTCGTTCGGGCCGAGTTCACCAAGCGAACCGGGATCGAGGTCTGCCATAAGAGCGAACTGCTCCAGAGCGAGGAATATCCGTTCATGCTGGCGAACCTGGACGGAACCTGTGAAGTCCCAGATGTTGGAACGTGCATCTTTGAGGCCAAGACCGCCTCGGCATACAAAGCTGGCGAATGGGAAGATACCATTCCTGACGAGTACGCTCTCCAACTTGCCCACTATATGGCTGTGACTGGATATGCCGGGGCCTATATCGCCGTGCTGATTGGCGGCAATACCTTCAAATGGAGGTTCGTGGAGCGGGACGAGGAATTGATTTCTATGCTCATTGAGCTGGAAACCGCTTTCTGGAACCATGTGCAGGACTGTACGCCCCCGCCGCTGGATGGCTCCGATGCCTCCGCCAAGTTCCTTGCTGAACGATTCCATAACAGCATCCCCAAGTCCCACATCACTCTGCCGGACACCGCCGCTGACCTACTGGCTCAGTATGATGAAGCTTGTGAGCAGTTGGAGATCATTAGCGAGCGAAAGCAGCGGGCCGAGAATCTGCTGAAGAAGATGATGGGAGAGAATGAGGTTGGGACTATGGGTGATCGCATTGTTACCTGGAAGAGCGTATCTCAGGAGCGGCTTGACAGCAAGACCTTGAAGGCCGAGCATCCCACTCTTTGCAAGAAGTACACCAGCAAAACATCGTACCGCCGCTTTACCATCAAGGCGGCAAGCTGAATGGAGGTCCATCATGGACAACACGAAACTCAAGGGCCGCATGAGCGGCAAGGTACAGGAGCTGCAGCAGCCCAGCGGAAATCAGAATATCTCTGTTACCTCTGCGCCGGAAGCCTCTCTGGCCCCGGTGGATTCCAGCTATCTGGCTCTGACAAACAATACCCTTGACATCATCCGGGCAAACTTGAAGAGCCAGCCGCTGACGCTGGATCTCTTTGACACCGTGAAGTCACCCTCCGGTGGCTCCACGGTATTTGAGGTTCCAGGGTTGACGGGGAACGAGGCCACCATGGAGCTGTCTGGTATCATTCTGGATTACACCACGCCGAGGGCCTATTGGACCTCTCCTGACCCGGTGGAGGGTACACCGCCGGACTGCATGAGCCAGAACAGCATCATTTCCGAGGA
>JAAWGR010000088.1 GCA_022795445.1 Oscillibacter sp.
TCGCCCTGATTGGGAGTCTATCTTTTTCCCTTCACCTCCGCCACAAAACTACATTTTTTCCTCGGCGTTTTTTTACATTTTATCACTGGCGCTGACACTACTCTAATCCGAAAAAACGGAACAGCTGCTCTACGATTTCCTCCGGCGTCTCATGCCCGTCGTTCTGGACCACAATGCTGGAATGCCCCGGCTCGTCCCATGGCAAATCCACACCCACTACATTCTTCGCTTTGGTTGAATACAGCTTCTTCTGATCCCGCTTATAAAGTGTCTCATGGGTCACTTTCAGATAGATTTCCCGGTAGTTTTCAATATTCTCCCGATTCCATGCGCGCACTTCCGTATACAAGGCGATGCTGCAACTCACCACGTCACGGCCCTGCTATGCGAGATTTTTACAGCCCCGAAATGCTACAAACGTCCCCGCTTTCCGGGCCTCGGTGGTGTAACGTTCCACCTGCAATACCGTGCCATCCTCCGCACTGTGGCCCGCCGCAAGGCGCGCACGGTCGCCGTCAATCAATATGATATCCGGCTTCGTTTCCTTCAGCCTCTGGTAAAACAGGCCGCCGATGGTCGTCTTTCCCGCGCCGGCTAATCCAGTGAAGAAATAAACCGTCCCCTTTTCGCTCATTCCCATTTATCCTTCCATTCAGTGGTACAGCGGCTGCTCTAACAACGCCGGGTCCAGTTCCAGCTTCTGTATCATCCGCAGAGGCTGGCCGCTTTTGTTCACGAACCGCAAGCCGCTCAACAATATCTTCGTATTTTTCAGCCGATTCTCCTCGCACGCTTTCATGTAGTTCTCCAGTAGCTCGTCCCGCAGGGACGCCTTTTCCATGCCAGATATATTTTCTGGCAGCGAAATTTCTACAAATTCAAACACCTTCACCCACGTCTCCCGTATATAATGGTTGATCGTCGTGAAACCCTGGATCAACTCCTCCGCACGCTTCTCATCCACCGGCGCGCCGTCGTAATACTGGAAATCATAGCCGTAATACTCATACGCGTCCCGCAAAAAATATTCCATAAAATACCGCTCGTCATCATTGATAAATTCATCATAGGTCTTATAGATTGGGGCCGGATCAAACCCTTTTGTCTCGGGATGCGGGTCTAATCTGCCGTCTTCTGAGCAATATGTCATACTCTCCGTATACGGCAGATCCAAAAATGCCGCTAGGGCGGTAAAGGTCGCTTTTGGATTCAGCTTCCCATCCTCGAAACGGACGATAACGCTGTCCTTGAATAAGCGATCCGACGGGTTGGCCATAAAACTGCGGTTCAAAACCCGCTCGGACAGCGCGTCGTTCACCACGGTTTTCGTGCCCGTCGGATTCTTCTCCTCCTGGGCGTCCGCCGCCAGCGCACTATTACATAAATTTCACAGACGCGCCGTGGCTGGTGGTAAAGCGGCGCATCGGGCTGAACGTTTTGATATACTTGAAACTCAACAAAAACGGCGAGTTCTTCAATTCCTCGTAAGTCGGCATATCCAGCACAGCGCTGTTTTTTCCGTATTCACGCCCAGGCCAGCTGGCATTTGGGCGAAGTGTGGTTGCACAAAAACAGCGGGGACGATACGGGAAGCCCGGTCCAGCCCTGCCGTGGCCGTCGGATTCTCCAAATAGACCGCTACCATCATATCCTTGCTCGTCCGGTGCTTCATGCGGTAGAGCTCTTCAATCCGCCCAGGCTTCTGCCATTCCCGGAAGAGTTCCAGCGCATGGCTTAAGCTCTGTGCGCTGTCCATCCGCTCTTCATATTCGCTTACGCCATTTTTCAAATTTTCCATCATGATGGATGGCAAAACCAGCAGGTTTGGATGTGAGTCAAAAATCTCATTAAAAAAGTCGCCGCCGTTGTGATAGGACAGCTGGGTATGCCAAATCAGCCGCTTGACCTCCCGAACACCAACCGGTCTGAGAGGATAACGGCTGTAATCGATCCCATATGCCGCTTTGAAATCAATGGGGTAGCGCTTCACTTCCTCCCCTATCAGGAAAACCAGCTTCTTGTCATCCAGGAGACGGTGGAAGTCCAGGCACTGCAAATGGGCGCAAAAGACCGCCCAGTCGGCATAATGGAGGTACACATGGTTCTCCCGCCCAATATCCTCGCTTCTGCGCACATTGTCATATAAATATTCCAGTTCATACTGGCTGTAAACGTCGTCCGCCAGAATGGGGTTTTCCAAATCACGGAAAAAGTTCCGGCTGACTACGGGATTTTCAAAGTTGATATAATCGCCGAACCGCTGCCGGTCCGGGTAAAAAGGGATATACCCATCATCATCGTAGGGGAAAAACAAAATGGGCAGTTCCTCAAAGGGTATAAAATCCTTCCGTAACAGGTATGGATATTTTTTCAGCTGCTTGCAATTCCGCTCATAACGTCTGCGCAGCTCCTTTTCGTTTGGCTCATAAAAGGCCCCGATTACCAGGGACAATATCTGCTCCCGGAACTGGCCTTGGTTGTATAATTTACACAAGCTTGTATACGAAATTTTGTAGTCTCCGCTGGGCTGCCCCCCTGGTGGACCGCCAGTTTATAGGCCTCCTGCGCCTCTGCCGCGCTGCCCAGCCCAGCCAGCTTGCGGGCGATGTCAATTGCTTCCATAGGCGTTCCTCCCCCTGCGCGAGAATAGGGGTGGGCTGAGGCCCGCCCCTCTCTTGCTGTGATATGAAGCTGTGCTCGTCTGCAAAGGATTAACCCAGCAGCTGAAGCACGCCCTGGGGTACCGCATTCGCCTGGGCCAGCATGGCCTGGGCGGACTGCACGAGGATGTTGTTCTTCGTGTAGCTCATCATCTCTTCGGCGATGTCGGTGTCGCGGATGGTGGACTCGGCGTCCTGGATGTTCTCCGCCATCACGCTCAGGTTGTTCGCCGTGTGCTCCAAACGGT
The DNA here is from genome assembly GCA_022795445.1 of Oscillibacter sp. Taxonomy (GTDB): domain Bacteria; phylum Bacillota; class Clostridia; order Oscillospirales; family Oscillospiraceae; genus Oscillibacter. The sequence continues at coordinate 2,909 of JAAWGR010000088.1, forward strand.
TCTGGGTTGCGCCCAGGTCGCCGCGGACGGAGGACACGTAATTGATCGCGTCGCGGATAACACCGATGGCGTCAGAAGCACCCTTGCGGGTGCCAATGTCAATGCCGTCAATCCCCATCGTGCCGTAGGTGTGCATATCGCCGATGGAAACGCCCAGCTGGTTGTAGTCCTCGCTGGTGTCGCCAATCTGCAGGACCAAGCCGCTGGAAGAAGCGCCGTTCGAGCCAGCCAGGCCCATCTTCACTAAGCCTTTCCAGCCGCCGCTTGAATCTGCGTCTGTAGTTGTATCGCTGTCGCCGACCAAGTTGTTCACGTCCTAATCAATCTGGCCATCGATTTCGGTCAGGTGAACTTTCTTCGAAGTGTTGTCAGTGGTCACCTTGAGCATCGAATTGTTCTTGGCAACCTCAGTCAGGCGGCGGACAGCCTCTTTATCAAGATCGTCACCGGTTTTGTTCACCTTGGTCAGGTCCACAATGTTCCCGGAAGCGTTCTTGAACTTGCTGTCAGCGCCCACGGCGAAGGTATAGGTTTCCTTACCGATCTGAATCTGCATACCGTCTTTGACGCCTTCAAGCTCAAAGTATCCGCTGGCAACACGGCGGTCAGGCGCATAGATTGCCTTCTGATCCACACGCACGGTGTCCGTCCAAGCGTTGTTGCTATCAGTGGGCGCACCACTGTTCGTGCCGAACTTAGCAACTTTGCTAGCTGTGGTCGGCGTATAGGTAACCGACATATCTCCCGTAAACTCGGCCGTCGGATTTTCCTTCATAGTCAGCTGAATACCATCCGCAGTTGTCGCAACTGTGAACTTCACAGAGCCAATGGTAACAGTACCCCCAACGGCGCTAACGGTGAGGCCAGAGCCAACCTTGCACTCAGCGCCAGAGCTGCCGGAAAGGGCTACGGTACCAATCGTCTTACCACCAATTGTGATTTTGATGCTAGCCGACGTAGCGGAGGCGCCAAGACGGGCGACGAGGCCCTTCGTGTCGACGGTGTAAATACCTTTCTGGGATCTTCCGAAGCCTTGATGCCGTCAACCTCGGCGGTGACATTAACATCGGTCAAACCGGACGCAGCGGAACTGCCGTTATCCAAGTCACCGTTGAGCAACTGGATGCCGTTGAAGTTGGCGGACTCTGCAATACGGTTGATTTCTGCTTTCAGGGCCGTAACTTCCTTCTGCAGCGCCTCACGGTCAACGTCGTCCTGATAGGTGCCGTTTGCAGACTGAGTGGCCAGGTAATCCATACGGTTGAGCATGTCCTGGATTTCCTGCATAGCGCCCTCAGCGGTCTTCACGAGGGAGATGCCGTCCTTGACGTTCTTCTGAGCAGCTTCCAAGCCGGTGATCTGCGCACGCATCTTCTCGGAAATGGCCAGACCGGCAGCATCGTCGCCGGCGCGGTTGATCTTGTAGCCAGAGGACAGGCGCTCCAGGTTCTTGGACAGCGCGGAAGTGTTGGTGTTGTAGTTACGGTAGGCATTTATTGCCATAATATTGTGTTGGATTCTCATGGTCTTGATTCCTTTCAAAAAAATTTTTGCGAGGGATATCCGGTATACTGGAGCATCCTTTCTCCAGCACAGTTGTGGTACGCCGCCCAAAACACCGTGGCCTTTGGCATTTAAGGCAAAGCGCAGGGACTGTATTCAGCCGGCCCGTCGGCCGGATGAAACCAATTTTGTTCGCTAGCGCAGAACGCTGCACTTTCCAGCAGCTCCGCACCGCTCTCACTACTATCATCAGATACTTTTTCAAAAACTTAAGTAAAATACAAAAATTTTACCTCCAATATTATACATAGGAAAGAAGTCGCTTTTTTAAATTAGATAAATTAAAAGAGCACTGCATCCTACAAAACCTCTCGCGCTGTTGTTACATTATTTATACAATCAAAAAACAGGTATCCGTCTGGTATGCGGATACCTGTTTTGATTTCTTATCATCGGTTCAGTTCTTTGCGAACAGCCTTCACCAACAGCTCCTGGCCCTCAGGCGAACGCAAGGCCTCCAAGGCGGCGGAACGTATCAAGGCTTGGAATGACGGACTCTTCAGCAGTGCGCCAAAGACTGCGCCGTCTTCCTGCACCGTAGCGGGGCGCGGCTTTGCTGTTTGGCGGGATACAGGGGCTGGAATCGGGTCGTCGTCCGGGACATTACCGCTCAGCCAGGATTCCGCGTTAGCAGGGTCGTCGCTTTTGCCGCGGAGATAGGCCAAGGATACGCCGAAATAGTTTGCCAGTTTCGCTTGTTGGTCTTGGGTAGGCGTTTGCCGGCCCGTTTCAAATTTTTCCATCGCCATGCGCGGAAACCCCAACGCCGCCGACAGGGCGGGACGGCTGAGGTTCCGTTCTGTGCGCAGGGCTTCGATGCGTTGTGCCATCGTGACCATAACTTACCTCCAACTATGAGGACGCCGCACCGTTATTGCCCGCGGTCTGGCAGGAAGCATAAGCGGCCGCCCGCTTTGCGGCTGGCATTCAGGTTAATCAGGCGTTGGTTCCTGCTCCCGCGGAAGCGGAGGGAGATATCCTTTTGCGCTTCCACATAGCGTCCATCTACTAATACATCGATCAGCGTTAATAATTCGCTTGTCGCTTCACAGCGAGGATGACCGGCACTCTGCGTCAATTCTTCATAGGTATAGCCGCTGAATGCCCAGATATTTTTTCCAGGATAAACCCATCGTACCCGTTTGACAAAAGGCAGCAGCGCACGCTGGTTGGCAGGTTCAAAGGGTTCGCCGCCCAGGAGCGTCAAGCCGTTGATGTAGCTTGGCGAAAGGAGCTGCAAGAGTTTTTCTTCAGTTTCAGCGGTAAAGGGCTGTCCATATTCAAAATCCCATGTCTGGGGCTGGAAACAATGCTCACAATGGTTTGTACAGCCTGAAACAAATAAGGATACACGCACACCTTCGCCGTTGGCGATGTCACAGTCTTTGATTTCACCGTAGTACATAAAGCGGCTCCTTGGACTTGAAAAATTGCAGGCGGCAATTTACAAATGCAATACACGGTCGCGGATTTCTTGGGTACGGCCTTGGTTCCAAAATTGGGTACCAATATACCCGCAGGTACGGCGGGCTACATTCATCTTGTCCTGATTCGTGTTGCCGCATTTCGGGCAGCGCCATACCAGCTTGCCGTTCTCTTCCACAATCTGGATCTCGCCATCCCAGCCGCATTCCTGGCAATAGTCGCTCTTGGTATTCAGCTCGGCATAAATAATGTTGTCATAGATGAACTTCATCACCTGGAGCACCGCGTCCAGATTGTTCTGCATATCCGGCACTTCCACATAGCTGATCGCACCGCCAGGGGACAGATGCTGGAACTGCGCCTCAAATTTCAGCTTGTCAAAGGCATTGATCTTTTCCATCACATGGACATGGTAACTGTTGGTAATATACCCCTTATCCGTAATGCCCTTAATAACGCCAAAACGGCGCTGGAGGCACTTCGCAAATTTGTAAGTCGTAGACTCCAGAGGCGTACCGTACAGGCTGAAATCAATATTGTGCTTCGCTTTCCACTCGCGGCAGGCGTCATTCATATGATGCAGAATCCGCAGGGCAAAAGGCGTCGCGGAAGGGTCCGTGTGGCTCTTGCCTGTCATGTACTTCACGCACTCATACAGCCCCGCATACCCCAAGGAAATCGTCGAGTACCCGCCATACAGCAGCTTGTCAATTGGCTCCCCCTTCTTCAAACGGGCACAAGCGCCATACTGCCACAAAATCGGCGCAACATCCGACGGCGTACCCTTTAAACGGTTGTGGCGGCACATCAATGCCTGATGACACAACTCCAGGCGTTCGTCGAAAATCTTCCAGAACTTCTCAATATCGCCGCCGGAGGACAGCGCCACATCCGGCAGATTGATCGTTACAACGCCCTGGTTGAACCGGCCGTAATATTTGGGCTGGTTCGTCTCCGGGTCCACATAGGGCGTCAGAAAGCTCCGGCAGCCCATGCAGGTATAGCAATGGCCTTCGCCGTTTTTGTCCACCTTCAACTCCAGCATCTTCTTCTCCGAAATATAATCTGGAACCATCCGGCGGGCCGTACACTTCGCTGCCAAACGTGTCAGATACCAGTAGGGGGCATCCTCGTGGATGTTGTCTTCCTCCAAAACATAAATCAGCTTCGGGAATGCCGGCGTGATCCAAACACCGTCTTCATTCTTCACGCCCTCATAACGCTGCTCCAAGGTTTCCTCGATGATCAACGCCAAATCCTTCCGCTCCTGTTCGCTCTTGGCCTCTCCCAAGTACATAAAGACCGTTACAAAGGGAGCTTGTCCATTCGTTGTCAGCAGCGTCAAAACCTGATACTGGATGGTCTGCACACCCCGACGCACCTCGTCCCGGAGCCGCTCCTCCACCAGACGGCAGATTTGCTCTTCCGCCAGCTGGACGTTGATGTCCGCCATCTCCTGCTCGACCGTTTTGCGGATTTTTTTTCGGCTTACATCCACAAAAGGGGCCAAATGGGCTAGGGAAATAGACTGCCCGCCGTACTGGTTCGAAGCAACCTGCGCAATAATCTGTGTTGCGATATTGCAGGCTGTAGAAAAGCTGTGGGGACGTTCGATCAAGGTACCTGTAATGACAGTGCCATTTTGCAGCATATCTTCCAGGTTTACCAGATCGCAGTTATGCATATGTTGGGCAAAATAATCAGAGTCGTGGAAGTGGATAATTCCTTCCTTGTGGGCCTCCACCACCTCCTTTGGCAGGAGAAGGCGTTCGCTCAGATCCCGTGAAACCTCGCCGGCCATATAGTCCCGCTGTGTGGAGTTCACCACAGGATTTTTGTTAGAATTTTCCTGTTTTGCCTCTTCATTGCAGCACTCGATCAGGCTCAAAATTTTATCGTCCGTCGTGTTGCTGCGGCGGACGAGGGAGCGGGTATAGCGGTAAGTGACATAATTCTTTGCCACTTCAAAGGCTCCATGGGCCATGATCTGGTACTCTACCAAGTCTTGAATATCCTCCACAGAAGGAGAACAGTTCGTCTTTTGGCAGGCCAGCTCCACCGATTCCGCGATGCGCTGAATCTGCACCGGCGTCATGCGGTTGCTTTCCTCAATGCTCTCGTTGGCTTTCGTAATGGCCGCGAGTATTTTGGTGATGTCAAAGGCGACTTCCGTACCGTTCCGCTTGATGACTTTCATGCGTTCTCCCCCTATGTATTTTTACACAAATCTGCGACCACTACATCTATGGCCGCACAGCTATAATAATACACAAGATATAGTTTCGCAAGTCGTATTTGCCACTATTACAAAATATTTTTCCAGTGGTCCCTGGTGCATCTTGAAAAAGCAGAAGGCGGAAACATCCTCTTTCGCCAGCCATGGGAAACGGGCGTGGGAAGCGCTTTCCCCGCCCGTTTTTGCCTGTCCACTTTAAAAGGTTACGACTTCCTGAAGTGGTTTTTCGCAGCGGTTCACTGTAATGACGTGCATCACTGGGCCCTTGCCCTGGTATGCATCATGGTTCTCCACCGCCATCCGAGCTGTGACTTCCACCCAGTCCCGGTTCTTATACTCATTCAAGCCCATGCCTTTTGCAACCAATCCCAAAAATTGGATATCATTCTCACAGCATGTCATCACAAACCGTCCCGGGCAGTGTACGCCAGGATAGTTCTTTGAGTGGCACATCAGGAGCTTCATGTGAACCTCTTTCCCGGCATAACGGTCCGGGTGGTCCATTACATCCACATACCAAACGCCAAAATCATCATCTGGAATGTCCAGCACCTTTTGGCTCATATCGAACGGGCATTCATCGCCGGTCAGGTAATTTTCTGTCGTACCGTCCTCGTTTTCCAGGAACATGTCCGCACGGCGGTTCACCATCCGCAGGTTGCGCCTACGCAGCGTTTCCCGCAGTTCCGGCGTACAGCGGTTGAACACCAGCAGGTCCGCATTTGTGATTTTCTCCATCATCAGCTGCCCCATGTTTTTCGCGTACAGCTCAAATGTCGACGCCTCTACAAAGGACATGATTTGATAAAGAATCCAGTTTGCCGGCAGCACTTCCCGGTAAAGCCGTTCCAGCGGCCACATGCCATTATATTCGATCATGACCTGCTTGGGCCGGTACTGCTTTTCCAGCGCCTTCATGCGGGGGCAAGTCATCTCCGACTCATCCTCGATGTCCACCACGGTCACGTTGTCCAGCGCGTTGGGATTGTACTCCTCCTCGCCCTCCTCACAACGGATCAGCAAGGTTTTATCCTGACGGGCGAAGCCATCCTCCAAGACGCCGTTGATAAAATTGGTCTTGCCGGAATCCAGGAAACCAGCAATCAAATAAACGGGGATATCCATTGGCAACCCTCTTTTTGCTACAGTAGGAAACTGCTTAAAATTACAGGCCGAACAGCTCTGCCAAACGGTCTTCTTTCAGCTCCGCGCCGATCACGCACAAGCGGCCGGTGTAATCAGGATGACCAGCACGAACCTCATGTTCCTCGGGCACATAGTCAAATTCAATCCAAGCCCCGCCGCTGCCGTTCACAATACCCTTCGCACGGAGGATGCTGCCATATTCGCCAGAATCCAGAGCCGTGAGGATCTTCTCAATCTCGGCCTCTGTAAAGGCCTTTGGTGTCTCCTTGCCCCAACTAGTGAACACTTCGTCAGCATGGTGGTGATGGTGGTGCTCATGCCCTTCGTGATGATGCTCGTGGTCGTGTTCATGATGATGTTCATGTTCGTGCTCATGGTCATGATGATGCTCATGGTCATGGTGCTCATGTTCATGGTGGTGGGCGTGTTCGGCCTCCTCTGCCTCATGCTCCGCACGCATTTTTTCCAGCAGCTCATCTGCCAGTGAAACCTTTTCAATGGCTGTCAGGATGGTCTTACCGTCCAACCGATCCCAAGGTGTGGTGAGAATTGCCGCATCAGGATTTTTCTCCCGCAGCATGGCTGCCGCAGCTTCCAGCTTCTCCTGGGTCAGCTTCTGGGTACGGGAAAGGACAATCGTCCCCGCACTTTCGATCTGGTTGTTGTAGAACTCGCCAAAGTTCTTCATATAGACCTTCACCTTCGATGCGTCGGCAACGGTGATAAAACTGTTCAGCTTCATACCAGGGACTTCAGCGGCAGTATTCTCCACCGCGACAATCACATCCGATAACTTGCCCACGCCAGACGGCTCGATCAGGATACGGTCCGGCTGGAACTGGGCAGCCACGTCCTTCAGCGCCTGGTTGAAGTCACCCACCAAAGAGCAGCAAATGCAGCCGGAGGACATTTCAGAAATCTGCACGCCGGATTCCTTCAGGAAGCCGCCATCGATGCTGATCTCTCCAAATTCATTTTCGATCAAAACCAGCTTTTCTCCTTGAAACGCCTCCGCCAACAATTTTTTGATGAGGGTCGTCTTTCCTGCACCCAGGAAACCGGAAATAATGTCGATTTTTGTCATAAGCCTCAAATCCTTTATTTGATATTTGATTTATCATATCACCAATCCCCAAAAATGCAAGCCCAATCTTGAAAAGTTCACATTTTTTGCGAAGTTTTCTGAAAACCATTGGTATCCCGCGCCGCCTCGCCGGATAGAAGCAGTAAGCATATAAGGTTTGGCACACACATCAGCGCATTGCAAATATCGGACAGTCGGAACACTACTTCTAACCGTTCTGCCGCTCCCCAGGCCACACTCAGGCAAAACAGCAAACGGAACAACGGCAGCCGCCTTGCACCGAAAAGGTACACAAAAGCCGTTTCCCCTTGGTACTCCCAGCCAAGAATCGTGGAGAACGCAAACAATGTGATCGCAACTGCTACAAACCCTTCTCCTGCCGGTCCCAGCACTGTCCGGAAGGCCAGAATGGTCAACGCACCGCCGTTCACGGGCTGCCCAGCGGCATCCAGAGCGCCCAGTACGCCGGAGCAGCAGATCGCCAGCCCAGTCACTGTGCAGATTACCATAGTGTCAATCACGTTGCCGGTCATACTGATGTAGCCTTGCCGTACAGGGTCGCCTGTCGAAGCAGAAGCGGCGGAAATCGCCGAGGAACCTAAGCCTGCCTCATTTGAGAATACTCCGCGGGATATGCCCCAGCGCACAGCCTCCCGGATACTTGCCCCAGCGATGCCGCCCGCAGCAGCTTGCGGGGAAAGGGCACCGGTAAAAATCTGCAAAAGCCCGGCAGGCAAATTTTCCAGGTTCCTCCCAATAACCGCCAGCCCCGCAGCCAAATAAAAAATACCCATAGCGGGCACCAAGGCCGTGCAGACCTTGGAAATGCTCCTCATACCGCCCAACATCACCGCCAGCGCCAGCAGTGCCGCCGCTGGTCCTGTCACCCACAATGGGACACCGAATACGCCCCCCAGCGCCCCGGCAATGGAATTGGATTGGGTCAGTCCGCCGATGCCGAAGGATGCCCCAACAGCGAACAGAGCAAACAATACACCGAGAAGCGCCCCCGGCTTCCCTAGGGCGCTCCGCATCACATACATTGGTCCGCCATACCACTCCCCCCGGCGGTTCCGGCGGCGGTATTTGACGGACAGCATACATTCGGTATACTTTGTCGCCATGCCGGCAAACGCTGACACTTCCATCCACAGCAGCGCCCCTGGGCCGCCTGCTGTCAATGCCGTAGCGACGCCAACGATATTGCCAGTGCCAATGGTCGCGGCTAAAGCGGTCATCAGCGCCGAAAACGGTGATACGCCGTCCCGGCCAGCCTGCCGGGCCTCCCGGCCCAGGGCGCAGCGCAGAGCATAACCCAGGTTTCGCCAAGGCAGGAACCGCATCCGGATTGTCAGGAACAAACCTGTCCCCAGCAGCAGCATCAGGGTCCCCGGCCCCCAGAGGAATTGGCTGACCATTTGCAGAAAGTACTCCATAAGCCGCCCCCTTTCTGGGACAGCTTATGCGTTTTGTCCATCAGGATATGCAGCTTACAGCGGGTTTTCCTTCTCCGCTTGACGGAGGTAATCCTGTTCTGCTTTCTTCTTGCTGGGAACAAAATTTTGGGCCCGGGATTTGCGGCAGCCCTTGTTCTTCGCATAGAAAAAGCCTGTGACGGAAAACACCAGTGCGCCGATGAAGTTCACAAACAAGTCCTTCATGGTGTCGATAA
>JAAWGR010000010.1 GCA_022795445.1 Oscillibacter sp.
CAAGACAGAAATTAAAAAATTAGATGAGGTGCGAGTAAATGAGTGAAAGATTGCAGAATTTATGTAAAATCAGTGAATTTGCATCTTTGTGCGGGGTTACAAAGCATACTCTTTACCATTATGATGAAATTGGCCTGCTGCGCCCCTGCGTAATACAAGAGAACGGCTACCGCTACTATACAATGGAACAGTATAGCATATTTTCTATCATCTCTATTCTGAAAAAACTGGGACACCCTTGGAAGAAATTAAGGAATATCTAAGCAAAAGAGATAATCAAACGTTTGTTAAGGTTCTCAATCAAAAGTTGGTAAAGCTAAATGAAGAAGCGGAAGCTCTAAAGAAAATGTGCCGTATTCTTTCCAGCACAATTACTGAGATGGAAAGAAATATGGATATAAAAATAGGTGAAATGCAATTTATAGAGTGCAATGAAGAATATTTAATTAGAACGGCATCACCGATTCGTTCTGGTTCCAGCAGACAAGCTATGTTTTCCTGTTTTAGCCAGCATTTTCAATACTGCGAAGAGCACAACATTGAGGTTGGTTGGCATATTGGTGAAATTGTATTACAATCAGATATTGCAAATGGCTGTTATAAAGAGGGATTTTATTTTAGCCGCTTGCCAAGTCCGATAGATGATGAGCGTTTTTTTATTAAGCCTAAAGGTACTTACGCTGTTATGTACTATCAAGGAAATTCTGACAATTTGGAAATCATATATCATGAAGTTGTCCAAAAATTAGAAGCACTTGGGGTTCAGATCACCGGAAATATTTACGAAGAAGATGTAATTGATTATCTTTCTGAACGTGATCCAGACAATTATGTTTATAAAATTGAAGTACAAGTTGAAAAGAATCTTTGTCAGACGATTTAAGCTGCGTAGTATAATACCTCCTTTAATCTGTTTAGCTGTTAACCCCAAATACTAAATCCATTATTGTTCGCCTAATAGATAAGGCCTGTAGGGATTTGCACGGTGGCCGCGATATTCCGCATAGCAGCCAGTTTATATCCCCACGCATAAAATTCTTCTAAAGCCGCGGCGTGAATCCTTTCCCGAATTTCGTCCTTCAATACCTGCGCCATAGCGGCCCCTAATCCTGAATAGTTGTTCAATTATGAAATAGGGCGCTTTTTATTGTCAAGCTCTTATTGCTGTTCTTGAAACCAAAAGAGGAACCGGAGAAGCAAAAGCAACCAGGTTTCGGTAGATCCAGGGAATTGTGCCAAGGCAGGGAACCAGAACCTGGTTGCCATCCGGGCAGGAGACCTTTCGTTAAGGTTATACTACCACTTTTTCAAAATCCGCTGCGGGATGCTTACACAGCGGACAGATGAAATCCTCTGGCAGCTGCTCTCCCTCATATATATAACCGCACACCTTGCACCGCCAGACAGTTTTTCCAACAGGAGCATCGGGCTTTTGGGGCTGGGGCTTGATGTGGGCCTGGTAGTATGTGTAAGTGGCAGAAGGCGTATTGGACAAAAGTCCCAGATCATCCACTCCGGCGAGGAACAGGGTATGGGTCCCTAGATCGATGGCCCGCTCCACGGTGGCGCTGAGAAAACTATTGGTACCTGCTGTGATATAGTACAAGCCGTTGGCGGACCGCTGGCACATAGGATACCCAGCGAACTTGTCAACCTCTCGTCCGGATTGAAGCCCAAAATGCTTAAATGTGTCAAAACTGGCTGCTTCGCTGAGGACAGACAGATTGAATCGTCCGCTTTCCTTCACCAGATCATGGGTGAAGCTGGATTGATTCACCGCAATACTAATGCGGTTGGGTTCATTGGTTACCTGGACTGCGGTGTTAATGATACAACCGCTTTCTTGCCCACTCGCGGCGGAAGTGAGGACAAACAAGCCATAAGACAGCTTATACAGAACTTCTTGATCCATTTTTAATCTCCTTGCTGCTTCAAACGATGCTGTAAACGGTTTTCGATTTCTTTCAACTACACATCAAGTTTTTCATTTTCCTGAGTTCTTTATTCAAAAATATAGAAAAGCCCGCAGCCTGTTAACGCTGCTTACCGTCAACAGGGGATCGTTTTTATCTTTACAAAGCAACCCTGTATTATTTTTTACAAAGGGCTTGCAGTTTTGAGAATTATTGTGTAAAATACTTATGCAATCGTTCAGATGCCGACAGTTCATTTGTACCATCCTGTCGTAAAACAAAACCAGGACTGCTTATCCATCCTTTGCGGGTTGACGGCGGCTTTGCGTTTTGCAAAGCCTTTTCCTTTTATGGAGGTAGTTTTGCGTTTTGTGAATCTACTTTTTAGGAGGAAAAATATGAATTACAAATCTGCACAATCCAAACGAATTCTCCCTTCCGTTAGAATCTGGCTTCAGAGAGAACGGGAAGAAACGGAGCTCCTGTTCCGGTGCATCCCTGCAACCGCTGTCTCGCTGCTTGTCGTCAGCGTCATCTGCATGAATTTGCTGGCGAACAAAACGCTCGTTCAAACCGATTGGATTGCATTGGACGGCGGCATTTTGACATCCTGGCTGTCTTTTATGTGCATGGATGTCATCACAAAATATTTTGGGCCCAAGGCGTCCAATAAAATTGCAGTCCTCGCGGCGGCCATCAATCTGCTCACATGCCTGATCTTTTATATTGCCAGTATCATCCCATCCAACGCAGACGATTACACTGCCCTGAATACCATCCTTGGCGGGACTTGGTTCATTCTTCTGGGCAGCACCATTGCATTTCTCCTGTCGGCGGTCGTAAACAATTTTCTGAATTGGACGATTGGCAGCGCTTTTCAAAAAAATCCCGATGGAAAACTGGCGTTTGCAGCTCGGACATATATATCGACTTTTATTGGTCAGTTTGTGGACAATTTTATCTTTGCAGTGATCGTTTTTGTCGGCTTTGCACCGATATTTTGGGACGGATTTCATTGGACAATTTTGCAGTGTGTGATGTGTTCTCTCACTGGAGCCGCGGCAGAGCTGTTGATGGAGGTCATCTTCTCGCCGTTTGGTTACAGAATTGTGAACAAATGGAAGAAGTATCGCGTTGGTCAGGAATATCTCGCTTATATCAGAGAGGGGAACTAGGATGAACGTGTTAATAACAGGGACTTCCCAGGGGATCGGCTTGGCAATCGCACGCCGATTTTTGCATGAGGGCCATGCGGTGATTGGGTTTGACCGGCAGAAAGCGGGAATTGCGCATAAAAGGTATACGCATTACCAGCTTGACGTTCGGGATTATGAAAATCTTCCTGCAATTCAGGATATCCATGTTTTGATCAACAATGCTGGCACACAAAACGAAAATGACATTGATATCAACCTGAAAGCGCTTATCCACATTACCGAGAAATACGGCATTCAAGACCAAATCCGCTCGATTTTGAACATCGGCTCTGCAAGCGCGCACACGGGTTCCGAGTTTTTTGAATATTGTGCCAGCAAGGGCGGCGTGTTGGCGTATACCAAAAATGTTGCGGTGCGGGTGGCGGAATATGGCGCGACCTGCAACAGCTTGGACCCTGGCGGCGTTTTGACGCCGCTGAACGAATGTGTAATTAACGATGAAAGCCTATGGGCGCAAATTATGGATGAAACGCCTTTGAAAAAGTGGGCGACTCCTGAAGAAATCGCAGAATGGGCCTACTTTTTGACGATAACCAATACTTTTTGCACCGGCCAGAGCATCGTTGTCGACGGCGGAGAATCGATCAATCACAAGTTCATCTGGAAATGACGGAAACATCTCCTAGTACACAGCCCTGCATACATGAGACCCAAATGATCCTCTCCAAACCGAAGAAAACCCCGCCGGGAACCGTTTTCTGGTTCCCGGCGGGGTTCTTATGTGTCCCACGTTTGTGCGTCACTCCAAGATATAGACTGTGCAGCTCCGGCGTCCAAACTGGATGCACTGGTTGTACGTGTCGTAGTAGAGATCAACGGTGTTGCCCCGCACGCCGGTGTCCTCTGCAACCGCCAGGCCGTACACAATGCCGCCGTCGGCTACAATATACATCCGGGTGCCCAGAGGGATGACATTCCGGTCCACAGCCACTGTGCCGCGGTGGACCTGGGTACCGGTGGCGGTCCGGGTGCCAACGCCGCCGTGCCCGGCGGTATACGCTGTAGCAGTCATGGTCCGGACACCGGAATATCGCAGTTCTGTGCCGTCTTTCAAGTACAGGATGCCGCTGCCGTCGGCGTTTTCAGAGGTACGGAGGACGCCGCTTCGTCCGCTGGCAGTGGAAGTTGTTGTGCTTGGCGTTTCTGCCGTGGAACCGCTGCCGCTGTCTTTCGGCGCATCGGCGGTTGTTTCATCCGGCAGGGGTGTGATCTCTTCCGGCTCTTCCTCCCGGGCTGGGCCATATTCCACAATCCGGTCTACGGCGGTGCTGTTCAGTTCATGGACGAACTGCCGAGAAATTTCTTCTCCGTTGGACCACACAACTTCATAGATGGCTGTCCGCAGGCCGCTGACGCCCTCCTGAACGACCTTTTCTTCTCCCTCTGCCAGCTCTGGGTTTTCCACCCGGATGGTGTCATAGCTGTCTACCTCAAACACCTGCTGGTAGTAGGAGAGGTCCGAGGCGATGCTCAGCGTCACGCTGTCTTCCAACAGCTCCACGTTGACCATTTCAAAGGAGCTGGGGGCCAGCTGAAGGCGGTTCAGCAGCGTCGACACGCTTTCCCGCCGGGACTGGACAGTAAGCCGGGCCCCCTCATGCAGAATGGTGACGCTGATGCCTTCGTTCAGCATCACATCATAGCCCCGGCTGCCGTTCGAGACGTAGACCAGCTGGGAGGAGAGGTCTGGGGCTTCCGCCTGGTTTTGGTCCAGGATGATGGCTGCGTCTTCTTCCTCACTGGTGATGATATACAAGGAATCGGCCCAGCCAGTGGCGGCAAGACTGGTCAAAACCGCCGCCATCAAGCCCACGACCACTGTGCGGTGCCGTTTCCACAGTGTGCGCAGTTTCGGTTCATGTTGTATCGTTTTCAATGAAATACCCTCCTGAAAAGGTTTATTCGTGCGGCGCGCAAAAATGGGATGAAGGGACTGCCCGCTGTTTTGGGGCAGTGCATCGCGCTGCAGCGTTCCCGCCTGGGGGAGTTGTTTACGGTTGTTTCTCCCTTCGGAGGCTCCTTCCAGGAGCGGAAGTGAAACAACTTGTAACTTTTGTTACCCTCTGAAAACTGTACTGAGTATACACCGAACTCCTACTTTTGTCAAGCTTTTTGGCATTTGGACGCGTCTTTTCCTCACTTACGACCAATTATAACAAATTTTTCCATGGAAACTTTTCGGAAGAAAAAATATAAAAGTAACAAAACGGTAACGAAAAACCGCTCCATAATGGGCTATGGAGCGGTTTCTATACCATATTTTGTTAAAGCACTTTCTCCAGGAAGGCTTTCAGACGGTCGCTGCGGGGATTGGAGAAAAATTCCGCCGGTTCGTTCTGCTCCAGGATGTGGCCGCCATCCATAAACAGCACGCGGCTCCCCACCTCCCGGGCAAACCCCATCTCATGGGTGACCACCACCATGGTCATGCCCTCCAAGGCCAGTTCCTTCATCACGTCCAGCACCTCGCCCACCATTTCTGGGTCCAGGGCGGAGGTCGGCTCGTCAAACAGCATGACTTTCGGCTTCATTGCCAAGGCGCGGACAATGGCGATCCGCTGCTTCTGCCCGCCGGAGAGCTGGTTTGGATAGGCGTCCGCCTTGTCCACCAGCCCCACGCGCCGCAGCAGGTCTGTGGCCGCGTCATCCGCTTCCGCCGGACTCATGCGCCTCGTCCGCACTGGGGCCAGGGTGATGTTTTTCCGGATCGTCATGTTTGGGAACAGATTAAAGTGCTGGAAAACCATGCCCATTTGCTGGCGCACCTCGTCGATCTTCACTTTTGGATCTGTGATCTCTGTACCTTCAAAGGTGATTTTGCCGGAGGTAGGCGTTTCCAGCAGGTTCAGGCACCGCAGAAAGGTCGACTTCCCGGACCCGGAGGGCCCGATCACGACCACCTTCTCGCCGGGGTTGATGTGTTCGGTGATACCGTCCAACACCAAGTGGTCGCCGAAGGATTTGGAGAGTTTTTCAACGTCGATCACTTTCGCGCAGCCTCCTTTCCAGCTTGCCTTGGAGCCAGCTGAACACCAGCACCATGATCAAATACATGGCCGCCGTGATCAAATACGGGAACATTGGCTCATAGGTTCGGGTAATAATAGCGCGGGCAAAATAAATAATTTCTTTACCCGCAATGACGGAAATGAGGGAGGTGTCCTTTAGCAGCACAATAAACTCGTTGCCCAAAGAGGGCAGAATGGCTTTAAACGCCTGGGGAATTACAATAAAGCGCATGGTGTCAAAGTAGGTCAGCCCCAAAGAACGCCCCGCCTCGGATTGGCCTGGGTCCAGGGACATCAATCCGCCGCGGATGATTTCCGACACATATGCGCCGGAGTTGATCCCCAGCGCAAGCGCGCCGACCATTGTAAAATTGCGGCTGCTTTTGAAAATAACAAAGCCCATAATCATCAGCTGCACCATCATGGGCGTGCCGCGGATAATGGTTACATAAATTTTGCAGATAAAATCCACAATGCCCAAAACCGGATTCCATGTCCCAGGACGGCGCTGGTCATGGGCAGTGCGGATGACCGCGACCAATACGCCCAGGACGACGCCGATGCATAGGGCAATGACTGTTACTTGCAGGGTGGTTCCCAAACCTTGAAAATAAGTAAGCCACCGGTCGTCCTGAAACCACGCCAGATAGAATTTTCCGTAAGCATCCTGCCATACATTCCGGGCCGCAATTTCCGGCAGGCCCTCATACAGCCGGGTCCAAAAATCCATGCGCTTCCACCTCTCTCCTGTATACTTTAACGGAAGAAAAGGGCGACCTGGGCCGCCCTTTCTGGTATCCTCTTTTTACTGTTCCGCAGTAATATATTTGTCAATGATCTCCTGAACGGTACCGTTTTCGATCAGTTCCTCCAAAGCGCTGTTCAGCACCTCCAGCAGGGCGCTGTTGCCTTCGTTAACCGCGAGGCAGTAATCTTCCAGGACCCAGTTGCCTTCCAGAATGTGAATGCCGGGATTTGCTTTGACATATTCCTGTGCCGGGCCATTGTCGATAATCACAGCGTCGATTTGACCGTTGATCATAGCCTGAACCGCAAGCGCACCATTGTCATATGCCAAAACGTGTTCTTCTCCATAGCCGCCGTTTTCCGGGGTGTCGCTGGCATAGATGTGCCCCGTGGTACCGCGCTGAACGCCGATCATTTTACCGTCCAGGCCGTCATTGTCTTCGATGTCGGAACCGTCGGGAACGATAACTACCTGCACGCCGGTTGCATAGCTGGTTGAGAAATCCATCACCTCGTCACGGTCCTCGCGGTAGCTCAGGCCGGCAAGCACCATGTCACTGCGGCCTTCCTGCACAGCGAGAAGGGCGGAATCGAAATCTATATCTATAATTTCCAGCTCCAGGCCCAGCTTTTCCGCCAGAGCCGCGGCAATTTCCGCATCAATACCGATGATGTTGCCGCTTTCGTCAACCATTTCATACGGAGGGAACGAAGCGTTCGTAGACATGACGAGCTTGCCTTCTGTTACGGTTGTGTATGTACCGTCCGTGTTGCCGTCATCGTTGGAATCGCCGGAACCGGAGGTATCGCCTGCGGTCTGGGAATCGTCGGTACCGGAGGTATCGCCTGCGGTCTGGGAATCGTCGGTACCGGAGGTATCACCAGAGCTGCTGGAGTCATTGCCGCCGCAGGCAGCCAGGGAGAGGACCATTGCCAAGACAAGCAGGCAGGTCAAAAATTTTTTCATGATGTAATCTTCCTTTTCCAAACAAAATTCTCTCAAGGGAGGGATAAACGATCCCTCCCTCTCAGATGGAGATACCTTATCACGCCCCTGTGGCATTGTCAAGAGGATATTTAAGAATTTATGCATAAATATTTGTGCTCTTTTCCATAGGCAGAAAATCTTGCGACGATTTCCAAGCATTTCAGGGGTTAAAATTGTGTATTTTAACAACACAAGATGAATATTTAGATGAATATGCAAGGATCCGCGAAAGGCAGACTGATTGGCATTGGTTTAATGGGAGTTCGATGTAAAATTCTATATGAGATGTGATGTATTAAGTGCGGTGTCACCACCAAACGCATATGACTGGCGGTTCATATATGCGGCAAGAATGGCTTAGGCTGAAGGGCAATGATTGACCAGCAGGAGGGAACCAAAGCAGAGGTATCCGGGAAGGATCTGGGCACTCTGTTCTCCCTGCCAGCTCTACGAGGGGCGGTCCGCCGCCAACAAGTGAGTCTTGGCATATACCAAGACATTGCTTGCCGCTATGTGTTATCCAGTACAATCCAATAAAAAAATATCGCCAGTAACACCTGAAATGCGCAAAGATTTATTTGTAGTTTATAAGGGCATATGATACAATGACTGTGTTTTAGAAATATATAAGGCGGAGCGTGCAGTCATGGCTTTACTTGAGTCGGTAACAATTGGAGCGTATGTATTTGGCATTGTCAGCAACATTTCTGTTTGTATTATTTCTGTAATGTGGCATGGAACAAATGCCTTAACGGTCACTTATCGGGATGCAAACGGTAATGTAGGAGAGCAAATCCTGTACCGTGAGGATGAAGCGAATTTGTCAATTGCTGACGGAGGTCTCCCTTGGAGCTTCGATGCGGATGCCAATTTGCTGCGTCTGACTTCCGAAGCATATCGAATCAATCTTGCCCATATTTTTGACCCGTACCTTGCAGTCCATACCTCGGCAGTTGAACCTTTGCCGCACCAGATTTCTGCCGTGTACCAAGAAATGCTGCCGCGTCTGCCGCTTCGTTACATTTTAGCGGATGACCCTGGCGCAGGTAAAACCATCATGACGGGCCTGTTCATCAAGGAACTCATGATTCGTGGTGCGCTGAAGCGGTGCTTGGTTGTGTCGCCAGGAAATCTGGCAGAGCAGTGGCAGGATGAGCTTTACCGAAAATTTGGTTTGCGATTTGAAATACTGACCAATGACCGTTTTGAGTCAGCTGTTTCCGGCAACGTGTTCTTGGAGAGCAATCTGTGCATTGTGCGTTTGGACAAACTGGCCCGTAATGAGGACATACAGGCAAAGCTGAAAATTACATCATGGGATTTAATTGTCTGCGATGAGGCGCTTAAAATGTCCGCTACCGTATGGGGCGGTGAAGTGAAATACACGAAGCGGTTTCAAGCTGGGCGGCTGTTATCATCCGTTACAAACCATTTCCTGCTTTTGACTGCCACTCCTCACAACGGTAAAGAAGAGGACTTCCAGCTTTTCATGTCCCTCATCGACCAAGACCGGTTTGGGGGTGTGGCCCGTAGTGGGAATCAGGCAGTGGATGTCACAGATGTAATGCGCCGTCTGATAAAGGAGGACCTGCTGAAATTTGATGGAACTCCGCTGTTCCCGGAGCGGAGAGCGTATACCGTTAACTATGATCTTTCCAACCGGGAAGCTGCGCTTTACAATGCAGCAACCAACTATGTCCAAGAAGAGTTCAACCGGGCCGATAACTTGGAAAAAGACCGCAGAAACACGGTGGGCTTTGCTTTGACCATCTTGCAGCGGCGGTTGGCATCCTCGCCCGAGGCAATTTATCAATCACTCAAACGGCGCAGAGAGAGACTGGAAGATCGGCTTGCTGAAGAACGGCTCGGCCGCCGGGGGGCGGAGTATTCTTCTATATACTACGATGATTTTGACGATGACGATCTTCCTTCGGCTGAATGGGAGGACGAGGAGGAGAAGGTTGTTGACCAAGCCACCGCTGCACGGACGATTTCCGAGTTGGAAGCCGAAATCGCCACGCTAAAGAAACTGGAGCGGATGGCCAACGATGTGCGTCAAAGCGGCGAAGATCGCAAGTGGAGCGAGCTGTCTAAACTGCTCCAAGATAATGATAGTATGTTTGGGGCTGAAGGTGAGCGAGAAAAGCTGATTATCTTTACGGAACACAGAGATACGCTCCGCTATCTCCAGAGCAAAATCCGTTCCCTGCTGGGCAGCGGGGACGCGGTGGTCACCATCCACGGCGGGCTGCTCCGGGACGAACGGCGCAAGGTGGAAGAACGGTTCAAACAGGACAAGGAAATCCGTGTCCTCATTGCCACCGATGCCGCAGGAGAAGGCATCAACCTACAACGGGCGCATCTAATGGTCAACTATGATCTGCCGTGGAATCCTAACCGTCTGGAGCAACGATTTGGACGGATTCATCGTATCGGCCAGACCGAGGTCTGCCATCTGTGGAATCTGGTGTCCAAGGAAACCCGTGAAGGTATGGTGTATGGCCGTTTGCTGGAGAAGCTGGAGCAGGAGCGAGAGGCTCTGGGGGGAAAGGTCTTTGATGTGCTTGGCAAGTTATCCTTTAACAATAAATCACTGCGAGAACTGCTAATTGAAGCTGTTCGCTACAACAACCGGGAAGATGTGCGGCGGCGGCTCTTTGAAGTAGTGGATCATTCCCTGGGCCGGGACGCGCTGAGGCAGCTCCTGGACGAGCAGGCTCTCACACCGGACGCAATGGATATCCACCAGGTTATGACTATTCGTGAGGACATGGAGCGTATGGAGGCCCACCGGCTCCAGCCGCACTTTATCGAGTCCTTCTTCTTGGAGGCATTCCAAAGTGTGGGGGGCAGAGTGCGCCAAAGGGAAAAGGGACGTTATGAGGTCCTCTCCGTTCCGTTTGCCGTCCGCAATCGCGATATGCAAATCGGTACAGGGACTCCTGTGCTTAACCGTTATGAACGTATCTGCTTTGACAAAGCTTTTTGCAATGTGCCGGGTAAGCCTCAAGCCGACCTGATTGCTCCGGGACATCCGCTTTTGGAAGCTACGATTGACTTGGTACAGGAACGTAACATAGACGTATTGAAGCGTGGGGCAGTATTTGTAGATGACAACGATTTTGGCGCCGAGGCCAGGCTCCTGTTCTATATAGAGGATTCTGTTCAGGACGGAATCGTTCTCCCCAGTGGGAGTAAACGGGTAATTTCCAAGAACATTCACTTTGTGGAGCTAAAAGAGAGTGGCGCTGCTGCCAATGCGGGATATGCGCCCTACTTGGACTATCGCGCAGCTACAGAGGAGGAACAGCCAGTGATCCGTTCCTTTCTGAAGAGTCAAAGATGGCTCACAGAAAATGTGGAGAACATTGCCACCAGCTACGCCATTTCTGAAATTGTCCCAGCCCATGTGTCTGAGGTGCGCCAGCGCACAGTGAAACGGGTAGACAAAACTGCAAAGGCTGTCAAAGACCGTTTGACCGCCGAAATTCAATATTGGGATTTCCGGGCTGGCGAGTTGAAAACGAAGGAAGCGGCTGGCAAGGTCAACGCTAAGCTGAACTCGGATATGGCTACCCGCCGTGCAGACGACCTGCAAGCGCGGATGCAAAAACGATTGGCAGAACTTGAGCAGGAGAAGCACATCTCCGCTCTGCCGCCAGTGATTGTAGGGGGTGCAGTGGTTATCCCGCAAGGCTTGTTGGATAGACTCATGGGCCGTCCAGCTACTTTCTGTACAGACGCTGCGGCGCGGCGCAGGATTGAACTTGCCGCCATGAAAGCGGTGATGGATATTGAACGGTCCCTCGGCTTTGCCCCTGTTGACGTGAGCGCACAGAACAAGGGGTATGACATAGAGTCCAAAATCCCCGCTGAGCTGCGGGATGCGGACGGGACCATGCTCCGTTTCATTGAGGTCAAGGGTAGAGCCAAGGACGCGATTTGTGTGACTGTCACAAGGAAGGAAATCCTAACCGCGCTGAATGAGCCAGAGCAATTCATCTTGGCAATTGTGGAGGTGGACGGCAACACCACCCACACGGTATATTTGAAGAACCCCTTTCATAAGCAACCCGACTTTGCCGCCACCAGTGTGAATTACGATATCGCTGATTTGATTGGCGGTGCTGAAATTATTCACGAAAGCAGGCTGTAAGTCTACTTTTATGAAAAAGCCAACTTTTGAATTTCCAAGCAGTTCCAATACATTGTATGATGGTTATGCTTGTTATTTGTTGAGATACGCCTATAGTAAGCCTGTTATTAAATATTTTGAATATTGATGTAGCAGGTTTATGCAAGATAATATGTATGGCCGCTACGAATTTTTATAATTGCGCATCGGATAAAACCCTGTTTAAGGATTTTCTACTTGCTAATGTAGAAGAAGGAGCAGAAAATGGGAGCGAAAAAACTGATCGAGGTGGCCCTCCCCTTAGAGGCCGTCAATAAGGAGGCGGCCCGTGAAAAATCCATCCGCCACGGCCATCCTTCCACATTGCACCTGTGGTGGGCGCGGCGTCCGCTGGCGGCGGCGCGGGCGGTGATCTGGTCCAGCTTGGTGGACGATCCGTCCAGCCATCCGGAGGAGTTCCCCACAGAGGAGGAGCAGAACATCGAGCGGCAGCGCTTGTTTCGCATCCTGGAAAAGCTGGTGGTGTGGGAGAACTCTAACAACCTGGACGTGCTGGACGCGGCAAAGGCCGAGATCCTGAAGTCCACCGGCGGCAGCCCACCCGCTCTGCTGGACCCCTTCGCTGGAGGTGGGGCCATCCCGCTGGAGGCACAGCGGTTAGGTCTCGAGGCCCATGCTCATGACCTGAACCCGGTAGCGGTGATGATTAACAAGGCCATGATCGAGATACCGCCCAAGTTTGCTGGCCAACCGCCGGTCCATCCAGGCGCGACGGAGCTGGAGGGCGGCTGGCGCGGTGCGGCGGGGCTGGCGGAGGACGTGCGCTACTACGGCGAGTGGATGAAGCAGGAGGCATTCCAGCGCATCGGGCATCTGTACCCAAAGGTGAAGGACGAGCAGGGGGAAGAGCATACCGTGATTGCTTGGATTTGGGCGCGGACGGTAAAGTGTCCGAATCCGGTTTGTGGGTGCGAAATGCCTATGGTGAGTTCCTTTGTACTTTCCAAGAAAAAGGGAAATGAAGCCTGGGTTGAACCAATTGTTGAAGGGCAAAAAGTGCGCTTTGAAGTGCATGAAGGCAAATGTCCCAAGGAAAAAGAAAGCAATAAAATAAGCCGAAGCGCTGTATTCAAATGCCCTTCCTGCGGAGAAACAACTCTGGATTCTTATGTGAAGGAAAACGGCAAAAACGCCGCTATTGGTACGCAGCTTATGGCAGTTGTTGCGGAGAGAAAACGGGGACGGCTATACCTCACGCCAACAACTGAGCAAGAAGTAATTGCAAAAGTCGCAGTGCCTGAAAATTGCCCATCTGGTGAGCTGCCTGACAACCCGCGCTGGTTTAGTCCTCCCGCTTTTGGTATGACAAATTATGCGGATTTGTTCACCAGCCGCCAGCTGACCGCCCTCACCACTTTCAGCGAGTTAGTGTCTGAAGCCCAGGCAAAAGTAATTGCAGACGGCGGTTCGGAGGAATATGGGCAGGCTGTGGGCGTGTATCTGGCGTTTGTGGTAGATAAATTAACGGACTATCATTCTTCTATCTGTTCATGGCATTCATCGAAGGAGCTTATTAGAAACACTTTTGGCCGTCAAGCTATCCCTATGGTATGGGATTATGCAGAAGGAAATCCGTTTAGTTCTTCTGCGGGATGTTTTGGCAGTATGCTTGACTGGGTTTTCAAGTGCATTTTCTCATTACCCGCACTACAGCAAGGAAATGCAAGTCAGTTTGACGCACAAAGCGACTGCGGTCTGCGGGATATTATGGTATCTACGGATCCGCCTTATTACGATAACATCGGTTATGCCGACTTGTCTGATTTTTTCTATGTCTGGATGCGGCAGTCTTTGCGGACAATATATCCCGACCTGTTCCGAACCATGCTTGTACCCAAGACGGAGGAACTGGTGGCTACACCCTATCGCTTTAATGGAAGTATTGAAAAAGCAAGAGATTTTTTTGAGAATGGGATGCTGCAAACCTGCAAACAGGTTTATCAATATGCCCGGGAAGATGTGCCAGTGACGATTTACTACGCCTATAAGCAAAGTGAAACAAATGACGATCAAACATCATCTTCCGGCTGGGAAACCATGCTTTCTGCTATCATCCAAGCAGGTTTTGCTATCACTGGCACCTGGCCCATGCGTACCGAAATGGCAAACCGTTCCATTGCCAGCGGCACCAACGCCCTTGCCTCCTCCATCGTTCTTGTCTGCCGTAAGCGCCCCTCGGACGCACCCATGTGTACCCGCCGGGACTTCATCAACGCCCTGAAACGGGAGCTGAAACCCGCCCTGCAAAAGCTCCAGGCCAGCAACATCGCCCCCGTGGACCTGGCACAGTCCGCCATCGGCCCCGGCATGGGCGTCTACTCCCACTACTCCAAGGTCCTGGAAGCGGACGGCGCCCCCATGAGCATCCGTTCAGCCCTGCAAATCATCAACCAGGAGCTGGACCTCTATTTCAACGAGCAGGACGGCGAACTGGACAAAGAAAGCCGCTTCTGTGTGGAATTATATACCCAGTGCGCATTCAACAACATCCTGTTCGGCGAGGCGGACGTGCTGGCGCGGGCGAAGAACACCAGTGTGGACAAGCTGCGGGCAGATGGCGTGCTGTATTCCGAAAAGGGCGTAGTGCATCTGCTGACCCGTGAGGAGCTGCCGAAAGAGGCGGATAAAGACAAGGGAATCTGGCTGTTGACCCAGCAACTTACCCGTGCTATGGAAACAGATGGTGTAGGTGGTGCGGCAAAAATTGTGGCCGGCATTTTTACTTCCGAGCCGGAGCGGGCCAAGGCTTTGGCCTATCGTCTGTTTACCTTGTCAGAACGTCGGGGCTGGACTGGTGAGGCGTTCGCTTACAATTCCCTCATCGCAGCGTGGTCAGAGGTTCAAAGCCGAGCGGCAGACCTGTCCGCGGCGTGGAACAACGCAGAGCAGACAACATTTTTTCACAAGGAGGATTGACAATGGATGGCAACGCTTTGAAGGTACAGCGAGGATTTCATATTTTGCACCCATTTTTGGCTGGCTATGTGGCACAGGAACTCCGGCAGGAATACCGGGACAACTGGTGGCAGGAGGCGCTGAGAACCTTGAGCGACCAGGTTCGTGATCTTCCGGATGACGGCGCTTATGGAGTGCTGGTGGATTCCCTGGATATTGCCAACTGCCTGCGGCTGTTCGACCGCAAGTGGAATGACCTTTTTCGCAAAAAGCTGTCTTTGGATTACCGCACCTGGGCTAAGGAACTGATGGGCGTCCGCAACAAGCTAGCCCATTTGGGCGGGCAGGATTTTAACGACGATGATACCTGGCGCGCACTGGATACCATGTCCCGGCTGTGTGAGGCGTTTGATGCGGAGGCCACCGAGGAGATTCGCAAACTGCTGCGGGAGGCGCGGTATGGTTCGGCAGACGGTTCCACCACGGTGACGGAGGCTCCAGCTGCACCTGCTGCCCCGGCAAAGAAAAAAGCGGGTATTTTGCATTCTGCGCCGATTAGGGGACTCCCTTGTTGGCGGGACGTGATCCAGCCGCACCCGGACGTAGCTCAGGGACATTACAAAAATGCGGAGTTCGCCGCTGACATTGCCCAAGTTGCAAGGGGCGAGGGAGCCTATGAATACCGGGACCCGGTGGAGTTTTTTGCCCGCACCTATGTGACTGAGGGTATGACGGGCCTTTTGGAACAGGCCCTGCGCCGTGTGTCCGGCAAGGACGGAGAGCCGGTCATCCAGTTAAAAACAGCATTTGGCGGTGGCAAAACCCACAGTATGCTGGCGCTTTACCATATGCTGCGGGCAAGAGTTTCCATTGATAAGATTCCGAACATCAAGCCGGTTCTACAGCGGGCAGGCGTGTCTGCTCTCTCCAAAACCAATGTCGCTGTGCTGGTCGGCACAGCCCTGGACCCCACCAAAACCAAACGGCCTCAGAATTTCCCAGGTATTAGTATCAATACGCTGTGGGGTGAGATGGCAGCGCAGCTTGCAGAGTCTGCGGGGGATCCCAAACTCTATGACTATGTGAAAGAAGCGGACAAGAAGGGGGTTTCTCCCGGCTCTGAGGCACTAAAGAACCTGTTTGACGCCTGTGGCCCATGTTTGGTGCTGATGGACGAGCTAGTAGCCTATGCCAAAAAACTGTACGGCGCACACGGCCTGCCCGCCGGAACTTTTGATAATTTCATCTCGTTCATCCAAGAAGTGACCGAAGCGGCAAGGGCCAGTCAAAACAGCCTTGTAGTGGCCTCTATCCCGGAATCCGATATCGAGATTGGCGGTGATGCAGGAAAAATCGCATTGGAAGCCGTCGAGCATACCTTTGGGCGTATGGAGTCTATCTGGAAGCCTGTGGCGGCGAACGAAGGGTTTGAGGTGGTGCGCAGGAGGCTTTTCCTTGACTGCAAGGACCCAGATGCCCGTGATGCAGTCTGCGCCAGGTTCAGCCAAATGTATAATGAAAACCAGAGTGACTTCCCTATAGAGGCCCGCGAGGTGGAGTACCGGAAGCGTATGATTTCCTGCTATCCTATCCATCCAGAAGTCTTTGACCGTTTGTATGAGGACTGGGCAACCTTGGAGCGGTTTCAGCGGACTCGCGGTGTTCTGCGATTGATGGCGGCGGTCATTCATGAGTTGTGGATGGGCAACGATGCCGGCCTTTTAATCATGCCCAGTTCGATCCAGATGGACGTACCTACCGTACGCAATGAATTGACACGCCACTTGGACATAGAAGAAGGATGGAATGCGATTGTAGACCGGGAGGTAGATGGCAGAAACTCTGTCCCTTATCAGATAGAACGGTCCAATGGCCGTTATTCTAAAAATATGGCTGCCCGCCGGGTAAGCCGAACAATTATGCTGGGTTCCGCGCCAACCTCTAGGATTCAAAACGTGCGTGGCATCGAAGCGTCTCGCATTCGGCTGGGTGTTGTGCAGCCAGGAGAGAATATCTCTGTGTTCAATGATGCACTGAATACACTCACGACCTCTTTGGCATATCTTTACACCAATCCGTCCGGTGACCGCTTCTGGTATGACACACGTCCTACCCTACGAAAAACCGTGGAGGACCGCGCTACCCAAATAGCGGCCTCCGATGTGGAGTATGAGATTGAAACGCGGCTGCGCGCTGTGAGGAGGGAGCCGCCATTCGGCGGCATCCATGTTTGCCCGTCCTCCTCTCTGGATGTGCCAGATGAGCAGACTGTCCGACTTGTAATTCTCCGTCCAACAGATACATACCGGGCCTCCAACCAGAATAACTCTGCGATGACTGCGGTGATTGACATTCTGAATAATCGAGGTACCACCCCTCGAATCTACCGAAATATGGTCGCCTTTGTTGCTCCGGAGCAGGACTTGATGCTTTCGCTCCAGCAGACAGTCCGGCGTTTCCTCGCATGGAAATCCATCAAGGAAAACAGCGAAGACCTCAATTTGGACGCTGTGCAAAATCGGGAAACAGATAACAATCTGTCTCGTTTCAATAAAACAGTGGATGACCAAATCAAAGAAGCTTACTGCTGGCTCCTGATTCCCTATATTGATAAAGCCACGGACCTCAAAACCATTATATGGGACACCATTCGTATCAGCGGCGGCAGTGAGTCCATTATCGGTAGGGCTGCGAACAAGATGCGGCAAAACGAGCAAATCATCACAAGATGGGCGCCAGCACTGTTGAAAATGGAACTGGACAATATCCTGTGGGTTTCCTCCGATCATATCCAAATCAAAATGTTGTGGGACTATCTCTGCACCTACTGTTACTTACCGCGATTGGCGGCTGAGAACGTGTTGCTGGACGCCATCAGCTCTGGCCTTACATCCACTGAGTATTTTGCGTATGCTTCCGGATTTGACGGAACGCGGTATCTTGAGTTGAAACTTCATCAAAACGTAGAAATGGCGGAACGGTCTGCCTACTTAGTGAAGATTCCTGTGGCGCAAAGGCAACTTAACGAGGATGAAGCAAAGCGGCAAGCTGCAGAGGCCGAAACTCAAACACAGGCGGCGCAGCAGAAGTTTGGCAATGATTTAGGAGGGAGTGTTTCTACAACGCCGCCAGATGTTGGAGAAGCAACTGCTCTACATACTGATTCTGACTTACCGACCCCTACTCCGCCGGCGGAAAATCCAAAGAACAGGCGGTTTTACATGAGTGTTCCATTAGACGCCACTCGCATTGGACGCGATGTGCAACGGCTTGTTGAAGAAATAATAACCCACCTTACCGCAGCAGACGGGACACAAATAGAAGTTTCCTTGGAGGTCAACGCGCAAGCCCCTGATGGGCTTTCCCAGCAGATTGTCCGCACAGTATCTGAAAACTGCCGGACGCTTCACGTTAAGGATTTCGGATTTGAGGAGTAGGATATTTTTTCCTTGCCTGTAGATTGGCTTTTTTGATATAGCAATATACGTTTTTTCAGAACCGTAAGGTGGCCAATGAATTTGCCCGCCTCCCTTGTGTTGTTGCTCCAACCTAAGAAGGCATGAATCTTATCAAGGTAAAATGAATAACCGAATTGACGCGATTTATGCAAGACAATCCATTGACAAGAAGGATAGTATTTCTATCGAAAGTCAGATTGAGTTTTGCAAATACGAATTGAGAGGCGGGAGTTGCAAGGAATATCAAGACAAGGGTTACAGCGGCAAGAATACGGACAGGTCCCAGCTTCAAATGCTGGTGGAGGACATCAAGCGTGTGCTGATTGCCAGGGTAGTCGTTTACAAACTCGACCGCAGCAGCCGTTCCATTCTGGACTTCGCAAACATGATGGTGCTATTCCAGGAGTACAACGTAGAGTTTATCTCGTCTGCGGAGAAGTTTGACACGTCCACGACATTGCCGCCCAGCTTGCGGCGCAAGGCGTGAGATCGCACTATGGCAATCTGTTTTCCTGGTCAACGATTAGCTTAATCCTCCGCAATCCAATTTACGCAATGGCTGACCTGGACATTTACGAGTTTTTCAAAAGCCAGGGAACAGAGATTTATAACGATGCCGCCAACTTTGTGGGGACCAACGGCTGCTACTATTATCGCAGTAAGGGAAGTACGAAAGCAAGCACAAGTATCTGCAAAGAAAGCATGCGGCTATTACGTTCTCTGCACTTGACTGTCATTTAAGGCTCTTTGAAAAAGTGGTGAAGCAAGGACTGGTATAGCGCCTAAAGCTCTCGACTTTGCAAGGCTTTTATAAATTCTCGAGATACTCCCGCAGCAGACAAATAAAATCTTTGTCATAACTTACGAGTTCCTTTCCAACCTCCATAAATTTCCGCTGGTCCGGTTCTTTGCATTGTCCGCGCTGTGCGCAGACGGTTACAGTTCCAATACAGCATGGATCAGCGGCGCCCATTCCCCCACATTCCCCAGCAGGCGTTCCGCCAACTTGGCGGAAGACTGGGTCAACACGGGAATCTCAACCCACGTGTTGGGAGAATGTTCCAAGAGCGCGCCAGCAGCGGCACGGAGCACAGTCATAGCGTTCGCGGCGCTGCATACAAGCTCACTAGTTCCAAGCAGATATCATTCTCTGGGTCCAAACGGGCGCAGGCAGCCCCCCGCGCCTCGCCCTCTTCTACGACGGCAAGCCCAAAGGTATAAAATCCGCGCTATGTCTTAAAAGAGGCAATTCACATGAAATGCACAAACGGCAAGCAATTCGGGTGTGTCCACACTCCGAAATTTTTGCTGGGCCGATGGCCCGCAAAAATGCTTGTTGGGGAGCCTCCCCAAACCCCGACTCTTTGGGACAAAATGTCTCAAAGTCACTACCCGATATTTATACTATGCGGATGGAGTGACCAGGGTCTGCTGGGGGCCGCCTTGATAACTAAAACAGGGCGGCCCCAGTGGACTCCGGCCATGTCACGCAAAAAACCGCCCCATTTTCACGGATGGCTTTCTGCGTAATGTGATAGATTCAATCTTTTTTCTTTTATTTTCTCCAAAATTCTTTCGTTTTCGTATTCCTAATAAGAGTTAATTATATGGTTTGTAAATGGGTTTTGGGACTCATGAAGCCATTTTAAAGAAATATTAAAAAGAGATTTCCGCAGCAAGGGCATAGGGACCCTGAGCGGTTAAGCCGCAGGTTTCTTGACAAACAAGTGGGGCACTGGTTATAATGTTGAGCAGAAAAGCGGAGCCTGCGTTTTGCACGGCCAAAGACGCGAGCCAGGTGCGGTATTTTATCTGGCTTGATCAATGGACTATGCAAAATTGAAAAATGATTTTAGAACAAAGAAGTGGTATAATGAGACAGCAGCTTGAGAAAGCCCTTGGTGACGCTTTCCCGTTTATGCAGCGGGGGCTGTCCGAAAAGGAGCAGGTTGAGAAGTGGGGACATACTCGTAATATTTACGACGCTTATGGGATGGAACTGGGAGATGGATGGTACCAGGTTATTTGGGATATGTGCGCGGAAATTACCGCAGTTTATGAAACGGAAGGCTTGCCGGTTGATCTTGTCGTGGACCAGGTTAAGGAGAAGTTTGGAACCCTGCGCTTTTATTACCATCCCAAGGATCAAGAGGCTGCCATCCACGCGTTTGACTGCCTGAACGAAGGGGCCAGCCTGCGGTTCCAGCCCGGTTCTTCAAATGTACATCAGAAAACTGCGGAGATTGTGGGCAAGTATGAAACATTGAGCGCCCAGGTTTGTGAAATCTGCGGAAAACCAGGATGTCTCCGTAAGGATTTGCGCCGGATACAGACGCTGTGCGAAGAACACTATCATAAAAATCTTAATCTTATCAAAAAAACGAAACAGCGGCGGCAATAGCCCGGAAGATTCCACAGAGCATATCAGCAGCAGATACGATTTCGCTCCCATTTCCCAGCCCATCCAGGCCGGAAAATGGGAGCCGTTCGTTTGTTTAGAGGAACATGCGAATATCTGCCGCCAAATCTTCCTCAATGCTGATCAGCCGTTTTGCAAGGTCCTTGGATGTTTCATCGGCTGCCTGATATTGGTTCAAATACTTGTTCAAAGATTTGACGCCCATGTTGCACCCGTCGGTCACAAAATCCGCAATTGCCGCATCCGAGCCTTCCATAGCCAGCTTTACATTTGTCTTTACCCATGACATGCCCTTAGCGATTGGGTTTGGCTCCTTCCCGTCATCATGATAGTTGTTCAGCTGCCGTTTGATTTCACCTTCCAGCGTCTCGTGCGCGGATACTCCCTCCGCCAAGCACTGCCGCAGTTCCTCTTCGTGGATATACGTCAGAACGTCCCCAATGGATGAAATGCCCATTTTTACACCCGCATCGCATTCCCGCAATAATTTTATCGTATCCGGTTCTGCCATAGAAAACCATCCTCCTTTTGCGTCAAAGGATAGTATGTCCCATTTTTGCGGAAGCCGGTTATTTGATACGCCGGACGATATAGCGCTTTAAACACAAAAATCTGTATGAAACCAATATAAAGGAGAAGGAAGATATGAATATCAAAGAAGAACTGGAAAGAAAAGTAGGTATAGCAAAGGATATATATCTAAACAATATTGAAATAGACCCACTTACGGTCAAGGCAATTCTGATAAATGAAGTCGTCCCAGCTGACCCTTTACAGGATTTTTATGGAGAACCTGACGCGGATTATCTGAAAACAACCATCCCTCTTTTCCGAGGCGCAGGGACTGCAGTCGCTTCGATGCAGGATATCCTGCAAATGGGTATCTATATTACCAATGCAGTTAAAACCCCAAAAACAGAATATACCATTGAGAAAAGCAGTATCGAAAATAGTTTGCCTTATCTGGAAGCAGAGTTCTCTTTGTTTCCGAATATAAAGGTCATCATGCTCATGGGTGACGTTGCAAAGAAAGCCTTTAATATGATTGCAAAAAAGGCCGCAAAGAAAAATATTATCCCCGCTGTTTCTACCTACAAATTACGGAATACCCCTATTTATTATGAGGGTATTCGCGTAATGCCGTCCTACATAATGACAGGGGGAAACATTTTAATCGAAAAGTCAAAAGTAACAATGACAACCGAGGATATTGCCGCGATGTTGGAAATCATCAAATAAACCTGGTCAGGTGGAAGATATATCTATATCCAATTTTCCCCCCAGAACAATCCCGATTTGCCGAATTGATACACGCAAAGCATACTACCACTCCTGGCGGCATTCAACCCTAATTTATAGGCGCTGATAGAGGAACGTCTGACGGAACCGTTCCCCAGAGGGCGCACGATTTTTGCAATTGCCTCTTGACAGGGAGGCAGATTTGGCACAAAGTTAACATCGTTAGCTAACGCTGTATACTCTTAGAGGAATTATGCCCAGAGACAAAACAGAAACCCATCAGAAGATTCTGTTGGCGGCCATGGCAGAATCTTCTGGAAAAAGGCTTTGAAAAGGCCACTATGCGAAGCATTGCGGAAGAAGCTGGCATCACTGCGTCAGGAAACCCTGGCCTATTTGGAAGCCGCCCGGTAAAAAGGCATACCTATCTGGAGCATCCAACCGGAAGAGCTTCACCTGCTGATGACTGCCTACACCAGCGCCCTGTTCGAGGTAGTGGTCCACGACTTTTCCTGGGAGGAAGCCGCTCACTTTCTTCATGCGCTGGAAACGTTTTTTACCCTGTCTGGAGAGCTGTCTTGGGGCTGTAACAAGCCCTCAATCTTTTCAAAAAAG
Source organism: Oscillibacter sp. (assembly GCA_022795445.1). GTDB lineage: Bacteria > Bacillota > Clostridia > Oscillospirales > Oscillospiraceae > Oscillibacter. The sequence goes on from JAAWGR010000010.1 coordinate 22,695, forward strand.
TTAGTTATAACTAACTGAGGCGGAGGTGTATCCATGAAAGAAAAACAAGAGAATCCCTTGAACGTGCGGTTCTCTTTCGCAGGAGAAGCGAAAGGAAAAATGACTTTTTCCAGCATCTTGGCCCTGGTGGGCGAGTGCTTTGGTATGGCCCCCTATTTCGCCGTGGCGCTGTTGGCGAAGCGGCTCTGCGAGGGAACGGCGGCGGTATGCATGTACCAATGGGGATCATGCTGGAAACTCCTCCGGCACGTTCAAAACCCTTCTGGTGGACAACGTGGGACGGCTGGAGGACATCATCGCCCATATGGTGCCGAAGCTTACATCGAACTTGTTTGCACCGCTGCCGAGTATTGTGCTGGTGTTCGTCCTGAACTGGCGGATGGGGCTAGCTTCAAAGCGTTGCTGCCGTCGCCCCTCCTGGGCGCCCTGCCCACCAGCTGTCCACTGTCCAGGAAGCGGACCAAATTATCGTCATCAACCAGGGACGCATCCTCCAGCAGGGCACCCATGAAGCGCTGATCAAACAGCCTGGCTTATATGCCAGTTTCATCAGGAGGCGCTGGGAAACAACAGGCTGGAAACCGGCTTGAACTTCACCTAGCAGATGGAGGAAGTGGAAACACCAAAAAAAGCGCCGCTGCATAGGCTGATGCAGGAAGCAAAGCGGAGACATGAGGAGCAGCGCTTCTAAGGAGGAAACAAGAATGGCATATTCCGACCGGGAGCTGTTGGCGCGCCTGATCCAATGCGAGGCGGGCGGAGAGGGAGATATCGGTATGAAAGCGGTAGCGGGCGTGGTGATGAACCGCGTACACGCTTCTGGAGGCGAGTACGCACGCGTAGGAAAAGGAAGCATCCGGAATATCATCTTCCAGCCGTACCAATTCGTCTGTGCCAGCGAAACGGAAGGCGGCGTTTACAACCCGCAGAACATATACAACATGAGCCCCGAGGCCATCCATTACGAAATCGCCGACTGGGCTATCGCAGGGAACCGTGTGCCAGTGGTTGCAGAATCACTGTGGTTCTATAACCCCTTCAGCCCAGACTGCCGTCCCAACTTTCCTTCAAACGTCGGCTACTGGCAGACACGCATCGGCGATCATTGTTTTTACAATCCGACTAACGCTTACTATCAAACTTGAGAGGTGTCATTATGCCAAACACGCAGAATGTACAGAACATACAGAATGTGCAGAATATTCAAAATATACAGCATACGCCCGCCCAAACTCAGCCTACACCCACGCAATCGACGACTCAGACCACCACACAGGACGGCTCTGCCACACAATCTACACAAATGCAGTCCACCCCTATGCAGTCCGCGCCTATGCAGTCCGCGCCCATGACCGACTGGTCCAGCGAGATCTCCACACCGGAAGGGAATGGCGCTTCCGGACAGGCCGACCATCCGATGCTGCGTCCTGCAATGCGCAGCGAGCTGGCTGGCAGCACTGGAATCCTCGACCTGCAGAACCATTTGCCCGACGATATGATCGATACACCCACCTCTGTTGCAGAGGCTTACTTAGGCTCCATGAAATCCATGTTGAGCCGAAACAAGGGCAATTTCGTTGTCGCCACGTTCTTGATTGGCACCCAAGGTACCACAACCTGGGAAGGCATCCTCTACGAGGTTGGCAACGACTATCTGATTATCCGGCAGACCGGCCGTGACCGGTTCATTGCCTGCGACATGTACTCTCTGAAATACATCGAGTTTTATGATACCCAGCGCCAAAAAATCTGCGACAGCCTGCTTTGGCAAAACGGCTGGCAGGATGGGTGCTGAGCCAGTTGCCAAAACCAGAAAAACATGATACAATTTGGATATCTGTTAAAAAGGAGAATGATATCCATGGATTTTCAAGCTCTGTCTGCGGCACGGTACTCTCTGCGGAAATTCAGTACCCAGCCAGTAGAATCGGAGAAACTGGCCCTAATTTTGGAGGCGGGGCGCAACGCGCCTACGGCGCACAACAACCAGCCCCAGCGCATCTTTGTCCTGCAAAGCACAGAGGCCCTGGAGAAAGCCGATACCTGCACCGCCGCCCATTTTCATCCGCCGGTGATGTTGATCGTAGGCTATGACGCAGCCGTTTCCTGGAAGCGGGAAACCGACGGCAAAGACCATGGCGAGATCGACGCCGCGATTGCCGCGACACAAATGATGCTTCAAGCGGCAGACTTGGGGCTGGGTACCACCTATGTGGGCATGTTTGAACCAGAGAAGCTGCAAGCTGCCTTCCCTGAGATGGCGGGCACGGAGCTGATTGCCATGCTCCCGCTGGGCTACCCGGCGGAAGGCGCTCATCCCTCCCGCCTGCACGACAGCCGCAAACCAATGGAGTCCCTCGTTCAGTATCTGTAAATACAGGCCGGAGAAATCCACAGCAAAAGCGCTCTATGACAAAAGGCCGGGAGGTTTCCTCCCAGCCTTTTCTTTCCTTCAGCAATAAAGCTGCGTATAAATCCCAATCCAATGCAGCAGCGCCGCCAAAAGCACAAACATATGCCAGATGCAGTGGTCGTACTTCTTGCTCCGTGCAAAGGGGATCATCCCCAGGGTGTACACGACCCCGCCCGCCAGAATGAACCACAAGAGCGTCTGCGCGTGCATATACAGGCTTGGCAGAAACAGCAGTCCGCTCCATCCAATCAGAAAATACAGCGTGAAGTGCAGCGCTCGCCAGCGTCCAGGGCCGAAAATGCCGATCAAAGCCACGCCTGTCAAAATCACCGCCCATTGGATGCAAAAGAGGGTAATCCCCAAGCGTCCGCCCACGTACAACAGCAGTACCGGCGCAAACGTACCGCCAATCAACAGGTAGATGGAGGTATAATCAAACCGGCGGCAGACCCGTTTTGCGGTAGAGCCGGTTTTCATCGCATGGTACACACAGCTCATCAGCATCATGACAACCATGCTGATGCCATAGAAACAGGTTGCCACCATTTCTGCCGGCCCCTTTGACCGCAGGAGCAGCAACGTCAGTCCAGCCGCCGCGATCAGTACGCCAATCCCGTGGCTGATGGCATTAAAAACTTCCTCGCCCAGCGTCAGGCGGGGCGGTTCATTCCGCGCACGGATCGTCGCCTTTCGTACTGCCCGCAGCCGCGCCCGCTGCAATTGTTTTGCCGAAGCCGCCTCCATAGCGTCGCTCCTTCCCCAGCGTTCTGCTGTCAATCATTTAATATGGTTTACAATATCATATTACACGATTGACGAGTATATTTCAAGTGGTACTTCGGAAAAATACACCGATATTCTGCCCCTAAAACTGTGAGATCATACAAAGCACAGGCGTTATAACGTTTTTTCCCCCTCTTCCAGCGCCGCGACACTCCGCCGAAACTGAACGAAGAACAACGCCGCCGTCGTCGAAACTGCCAGCAAATCCGCCACCGGCTCTGCCAGGAACACCGCAAACGCTTTATCCTCGAAGAAATTCGGCAAAATATAGATCATGGGGATCAGCAGGATAATTTTCCGCAGAATCGCCAGAAACAGGGATGATTTTGCATTGCCTGTCGCCATAAACGTCTGCTGGCAAGCCAATTGTACACCGAACAAACAGCTTGCGCCCATGTAAATCCGCAGCGCCCAGGCGCCATAACTTACCAGCGCTGAGTCGTTGTTGAAAATCTGCACAAAAAATTGCGGGAACGCCTGCACCAGAAGCCAAAGGACAACTGCATAGCTGACGGAAGCTTTCAGCAGGCAGAGGAACGCATCCTTCACCCGCCGGGCATTCCGTGCGCCAAAATTGTAGCTGATAATCGGCTGCGCCCCCTGGCTCAGCCCCTGGATGGGCATCATGGCAAATTGCATCATACTTGTGAGTACGGTCATTGCGCCTACCGCGATGTCACCGCCGTATTTCAGCAAGGAGGAGTTGAAGCAGATAGCAAGCAGGCTCTCCGTAGACTGCATGATAAACGGTGAAAGCCCCAGCGCCAGGCTCGGCAGGAACACCTCGGCACGGAGCCGCAGGTTCTCTCGCCGCAGCCGCCACTTGGTTTGTCGGCCGGAAAGGAACCGCAACACCCAGATTGCCGATACGGCTTGGGAGATAATCGTCGCTGTCGCCGCGCCCTGCACGCCAAGACGCAGACCAAAAATGAGGATAGGATCCAGCACGGTGTTAAGGCCCGCTCCAATCAAGACCGTTTTCATTCCCACGGTCGAAAACCCTTGGGCGGTGATAAATCCATTCATACCAAGGGTCATCTGTACGAAAATTGTGCCCAGCGAGTAAATACGCATATAGCTCATCGCATAGCTGATGGTGTTCTCACTTGCTCCAAAGGTCAGCAGAAGCGGCTCGGCAAAGAGCTGGAAACATATGGTCAGGATTATGGCCATGATTGCCAACAGCGTAAAGCTGTTGCCCATGATCTGTTCGGAGCGGTTGATGTTGCCGCGGCCCTCTTCAATCGAAGCGCGGGGCGCTCCGCCCATGGCGGCCAGAGCCGCGAAGGCAGAGATGATCAAAATAACCGGCAGACACACGCCCACGCCCGTCAAAGCCAGCGCTCCCACGGTATCCACAGGCTTCATGTGGCCGATGTACACCCGGTCCACCAGGTTGTACAGCATATTGACGATTTGGGATGTAATCGTTGGCAGCGCCAGAGAGAACAGGAGCTTTCCCACGGGCCCGCTGCCTAAATCTACGCCTTTTTGTTTCATAACAAAGCCTCTCCTTCCATCATCCGTTCCGTGTTGTCCATCACTTTTGCCAGCAGGGACAGGAAAACGGCGCGTTCACTTTCTGTTAGCCCGTCCAGCAGCCGCAGGCCGCAGGCGGCTTGGATGGCCTGAACCTCCCGCGCCAGCGGCGCGCCTTTTTCCGTAATGGCAAGGTGCACAACCCGGCGGTCGGCCTGGTCCTGTGTGCGGCGCAGGATTCCCCACTCCGTCAAAAGCTCCACTGCTTGGGACACTTGGGATTTGGACAATCCCCGCAGTTCTACGACATCCCGGGCAGTATCCTGTCCAGGATGGTTCGCCAGGAACAGCAGCACATTGATTTCCCGCGCCGACAATCCCGTCCGAGCCATCAGCGGAGCAAACTGCTGGATATAAAACTTTCCAAACTGCTGGGAAAAATGGGTCAGCTGGGAGATGGTAACTGTCATTTGCCTGCCTCCTCTTTGTTTCGGATAAAACAGTTTCTCGCAGAAACTTTCTTACTTTATCATATTCCAGAAGAGATGTCAAGAAACCACCTGAAATCCCACGCGCAGCCTTGGCGGCAGACCTGACAAGTTTTCCAGTAATGTCTAAAAATAAAAGGCGGCCTTCCAATCAATGGAAAGCCGCTCGCTTTTTCCCCTGCTGTTCAACGCAGCAATGGCAAGCTGCCGGTCAAACGGTCTATCAGCTTCTTGGGGCCATAAAGCCCTAACCCCAAATACTGCAAACCATCCTCTGGAACGGCCTGCATTTTCTCCTGGAACTCCATATACGTCCGGCAGCTTTGCGCCAAATCGGAGAAATCCACTGCCGTCACCTCAGAAAACTCGGCCTCCCGCAGCCGCTGCCGCAGTGTTTTCAGCCTCTCCGGTTCCCCCTTCAAAACCGGGACCGGAGTCTCGATAATGCCCAAATGAGCCTCTCCTGTACCATCGGCCACATCCACGCCCACCGCCTCTGGATGCCGCTGCCCAATGGTGATGCCCAAAATTGCGGCGGTATTGGCAGCCAGCCCTAGAGGGAGCCCGCCGTCGACGATTAACACACATTTATCCTTTCGATGTTCCATAGGATTCCTCCTCTTTTTCTGTTTCATTGACAGACGGCACAAAAATATTCCGGTATGCGCCGGGCGAAAGTCCGATAAAGCGGGTAAAATACCGGGTAAAATGGCTTTGGTCGAAGAATCCTGCCCGCAGCGCAGCCTCAGCAGGCGTTACGCCAGATTCCAGCAGCTTTTTTGCCTCACTGACGCGGAGCGCCTCTAAATACCGGTACGGCGTCACGCCCTTGGCCCGGGTAAATGCCCGCAGCAGCGCGGAACTGCTCAACCCCACCTGCCGTCCAAGTTCTTCCATCTGGATATGCTCGGTAACGTGGCAAGCCAAATAAGCGCAGACAGCGTTCACCTCCCCCCGGCAGTCCACAGGCACAGCGGCCCGCGTTTTCAGGAGGCCCGACAGCAGCGCCAGCAAAGCATCGTCTTTTTCCGCCGCCCCAGCCCGCTGGAAAATCAGGCGGTGCAAACTCCGCAGCTGTTCCGCCGCCTCCGTGTCCTGGACGACGGTTTCCGGGAATACTGGGAGCGGTCCCCGTTTGCCTCCTGTCCGCTCCGATAAATTCAGTAGCGCTTCTATTGGCAGGTTGACGCTCCGGTAACAGAGCGCACCGCTGCTCTGGGTACAGGTGTGGCTGTCGCCGGGGTTAAACGCCAGTACATCTCCTGGCTTTAAGAAGTATTCCTCTTTTTTACAGACCAGGCGGCGCGTCCCCTCCTCGATCAGCCCCAACACATAATAGGGATGAAAGTGGACAGGAAAGGGCTGCAAATAACCTTGGAAAAAGTAGGCTTCCACCTGCAAATCCGCGTCATAGACCGCTGTTTTCTCCAAAAAACCGCCTCCTTTGCGTCTGTGGCTTATAGTATACACCACAACAGACAGGCTGTCTTGCACAATATCAGCGTTTCAATTCTCCAGGCTGTCGGACAGGGTTGGGCATAAACGGAAAGCCAGCCGGTTCCAAAGAAAGGAACCGGCTGGCTTTTTTCATACAAACCGGACGTTCAAGGGCATTCTCCACCCAGATCGATGCCTTCGACCCAAGCGGCGGCCTCCGAAAGGCTGATCTTCTGCTCCCGGGCAATCCGGGCAAGGTCTTCGTATTCGTACTTCCGCCGCTGGACGCCCCAGCCCTCGGAATCTTTACGGCGCACAGGGCCGTAAGGCGTTTCCAGCGTGGTCAGCGTCCGGCGAAGCGTGTGCCGTGCAAGATGTGCCTCCCGGATGCCCAAGGTGGTGGTATGCCGGAACAGCAGGGACAACATCGCCTCCCGGTCCGCTTCCTTGCAAATCACCCGCAGCAGCGTCCCGGAGCGGCTTTTCTTCATCCCGACCGGCGTCGTGTAAACATCCAGCGCGCCGCCGTCGAAAAGCTGCTCCATGGCAAACCCCAGCTGTTCCGCCGTCATGTCGTCCAGATTGCACGACAGCACCAGCACGGAACCAGAAGCCTCCGCCGTCTCGCCCAGCAGGGCGCGGACGCAGTTGGCCGCCTCAAAATCCTTCTTCCCCATGCCGTAGCCGATGGACTGGATTTTCATAACCGGCATTGCGCCGAACCGGGCCGCGAAGTGCTTCAGCAGCGCTGCGCCCGTGGGGGTGCATAGCTCCCCCTGTACGCTGCCGCCGTATACCGGCACATCCCGGAGAATATGGGCCGTTGCCGGAGCGGGCACCGGAAGGATACCATGGGCACAGCGCACCTGCCCGCAGCCGACGTGGATGGGGGAGACGACGATTTCATCCGGCGCAAGGCGGTCCAGCAGCAGGCATACGGCGGTAATGTCCGCCACTGCGTCCAACGTGCCGACCTCATGGAAGTGGATCTCCGTCACCGGAACGCCGTGGGCATGGCTCTCCGCTTCAGCAATCAGGTTATACACTGCCAAGACATCCTCCTGCACGTCTTTTGGAAGACGCAAGTGGTCCCGAACGATGTGCGCAATATCATGAAGGCCGCTGTGGTGGTGGGTATGGTCATGGTGTTCCTGTCCATGTTCATGCTCGTGATGATGAGGATGAACATCCTGTGCGTGGCCGTGGAAATGTTCATGGGGATGGTCGTGACTCCCCTCCTCCTCGCCGTGGACTGTGACGGAAAAACGCGTCCCGGTAATGCCGCATTTGACCGACGCCTCCTTCGCGATCGCGACACCGGGCAGGCCCAAGCCGTTCAACTCCCGGATAAAGCCGTCGGGGTCCGGCAGCAGCTCCAGCAGCGCAGCGGCAAGCATATCCCCGGCCGCTCCCATGCCGCAGTCCAAATATAATATTTTCATGGCCCTATGCCTCCCTTTTTACATCCATATGATTGATCATGCTGGCCAGATACCCCGCGCCAAATCCATTGTCGATGTTTACCACCGAGACGCCGCTGGCACAGGAGTTCAGCATGGACAGCAGCGCCGACAGCCCATGGAAGGACGCGCCGTAACCCACGCTGGTAGGCACTGCGATGACCGGGCAGTCCGCAAGGCCCCCGATGACGCTGGCAAGCGCACCCTCCATGCCAGCGATGGCAATGATCACGCTGGCGCCCATGATGTCGTCCAGGTGCGCCAGCGTCCGGTGCAGCCCTGCGACGCCGACGTCGTACAGCCGTGCAACCTCATTGCCCAGGACCTGGGCCGTCCGAGCGGCTTCCTCCGCGACGGGGATATCGCTGGTGCCTCCGGTGGCAACAACGATCCTGCCGATGCCGTCCGGCTCTGGCAGCTGGCCAATGATGCCGGTTTTAGACTCCGGGTGGTAGTCCAGCGGATGGACTTCGCCTACAATGGCCGCGGCCTCCGGCGACATGCGGGTGACAAGAATGCTCCCTTCCCCATTCTTCCGCATGGCTGCTATGATGCCTACAATTTGCTCCGGCGTTTTTCCGGCCCCATAGATCACCTCCGCTGCACCCTGGCGAATTTTTCGGTGCAAATCCACCTTGGCATAGCCGATATCCTCAAAAGGAGCCGCTTTCAGCTTGAGGAGGGCGTCCTCCACCGGTAATTCCCCTTCCCGCACGGCCTCCAAAACTCGTTTGATTTCGTGATTCATCCTCGCGCCTCCAAATCCAGCAGCACACCGCTGTGGGTTTTTCGTAAAGTATTGAGGATCTCCCGCCGCTTCTCCAACACTTGGGGAAGCTGTGCCTCCGGAACCTGTATCCGTGCGCAGCCGTCCAGCAGACGGACACGGAAATCCGTCAGGCCCAGGGAAAACAGGTAATCTTCCGCCGCCTCGGTTTTTTGCAGCTTTTCCGCCGTGATGGCTTCCCCGGCAGGAATCCGGGTCGCAAGGCATGCATAAGCAGGCTTGTCCCAGGTAAAAAGGCCCGCCTCTTTGGAAAGGCGGCGGATTTCATCTTTGGCCAGTCCGCACTCCTGCAGGGGAGACCGCACCGTCAATTCTTGCAGCGCCCGCATACCGGGCCGGTCTCCCGCGTCGTCAGAAGCATTCGTGCCATCCAGCACAAGCGCATATCCGTCTGCCGCCGCCGTTTTGGCGATGGTCTCAAATATCGCCCGTTTGCAGTGGTAGCACCGGTCTGGCGGGTTCGCTGCAACCTGCGGCACAGACAGCACATCCACTTCCAGGACCCGCATGGTTGCGCCCAGCAGCACCGTAAGCCGCTCCGCGTCCGCCCGTTCGAACTGCGGCTGAAAGGCTGACTGTACATAATAAGCCTGCACCTCCGCTCCACACTGCCGGGCAAAGTACAGCAGATACGCCGAATCCACGCCGCCGGAGAATGCCAGAGCCGCCTTGGGATTCTTTTGGAAAAACTCGTTCAGCGTCATGAAAAAAGCCCCCTTTCTATAAATTACTCTGCCCCCGGTTCATCCGGCGGCGCAGACTGCTGCCGATACTGGTCACACACATAAGCGCCGCCGCCAGAAACCCGCCGGGAATCAAAATCATCCACCACGCGCCGCTTAACAGCCCTTTCTCCGCCAGGGAAAGCATACTCCCCCAAGAAATCACTTCCAGCGGAAGCCCCAAGCCCAGAAAGCTCAAAGTCGATTCCGCCAGGATGGCCCCCCGCAGGTTCATGACCACCATAAACAGGATCGATGGCAGGAAATTCGGCGCAAGATGCCGCTGGAGGACATGGAAAAATCCGCCGCCCATACACTGCGCTGCCGCCACGTACCCGCTTCCCCGTAGCTGAAGGACCTCTGTGCGGACAACCTTGGCGACACTGGCCCAGCTGGTCGCGCCGATTACCAGGGAGATGCTGAAGACGTCCGGTTTCCCCAGGGCCCCTTGCAAAAGCAAGATCAACAGCAGGCTGGGGATGCTGAGGAGAATTTCGGTCAAACGCATAAGGAGACCATCCAGCCAGTGGGGCGCAAGGCCGCTGACCGTGCCAAACACGACGCCCACAACGGTTGAAACGGCCGCCGCGGCAAAGCCGACGAACAAGGAGACCCTTCCGCCATACCAGATCATGGAAAAGATATCCCGGCCCATGGCGTCCGTGCCAAACCAAAATTCTCCGCATGGCGGAAGGCTGGTATGGGCGAGGTCCATATAGGCAGGGTCTTTGGGCAGGAACGGGCAGAGGCAGCCCAGCAGTAAAACCGCCAGCACAATCCAGGATATCCATGGAATTTCGGGCGGAAGCTGTTTTGACGGCGCTGCCGCCGCTTCTGCCGGACGGGGGCCAACGAGGGTGAACCGTTCATCCAAGATGCTCCACCTCCGTTCCGCCGCCGGACTGTACCCTAGGATCAATGCGTTCGTTGACCGCCTGGGCCAGCATGCTGCAAAGCATCACCGCCGCTCCTGAGAGCAGGCACAGCGCCATTAGCAGGTGATAATCCTGGTAACGGGCGCTTTCGTAGGACAAGGCGCCCAGGCCCGGGTAAGAAAATACCGTCTCCACAACGTAAGTGCCGCCCAAGATGTGGGGCACGGCAATCGCCATCATACTCAAGTAAGACGGCATCATATTCCGCAGGCAATGGCGCAGGAGTACCTGCCGCTTGCCAAGACCCTTGACCTTTGCCAATAAAACATAGTTCGCCCGTATTTCCTCCATCAATTTGTTGCGGATCATATAAGCATAATACCACAAATGGCTCAAAACCACAACCGCCAGCGGCAGCAGCAAATGCGTAATCCGGCTGCTCCAATCGTGGGCTTTTCCAGCGGCGTACGCACCGCTGCTGGGCAGGACGTGCAGCCAAACGGAGAAGATCAAGATCAACACCAGGGACAGCCAGAATTCCGGGATGCAGCTGGAAAGAGAACCCACTTTGCAGAGCAGCCGGTCAAGAGGCCTATCCTCAAACCGGGCGCACAGGATTCCCAACGCCGGGGACAGGGTGAAAATCAAAAGAAATCCCGTCCCGCCCAACAGCAGGGTATTGCCCAGGCGCATTCCAATGACATCCAGCACGTTCATTTTGTACTTGTAGGACATGCCGAAATCCCCCCGCAGGGCGTTGGACAGCCAACGGAAGTATTGTGTGTGCAGCGGGTCGTGCAGCCCTAAACGTTCCTCCGCTTGGGCACGTTCGGCGGGCGTCAGCTTCTCCGACCGCTCGCCGTAGTAGGAAACCAATGGGTCGCCTGGCGCCAAGCGGGCCGCATAGAAAACGACCAGCGACAATATAAATACGCTGAGGAGAAAAAATAGTAATTTTTTTAGATAGTAGATACACAGATTCGCGTGCATCAGCAATCCTCCGTCAATACAAGATGGCCTAGCGACACTTCCCGCAGCGTCCCTGCTTGGGGGAAGCTGTCAAATTTCAGCGGTTTTCTCGCCCGCTCCCGACGGGGGTCGGGGAGCGGAATCGACGACAGCAGCGCCTGGGTATATGGATGCCGGGGATTTGCAAAGAGTTCCCCTGTGGGCGCAAGTTCCACCAGTTTCCCACGGTACAGGACGGCCACCCGGTCGCACAAATAGCGGACAACCGCCAAGTCGTGGGCGATGAACAGGAACGTAAAACCGTGCTCCTCCTGCAAGTGCCGGAACAGGTTCAAAATCTGGGCCTGGATGGATACGTCCAGGGAGGAAACCGGCTCATCCGCCACCAGGAACTCCGGCTCCATAGACAGCGCACGGGCGATGGCAACCCGCTGCTGCATCCCGCCGGAAAGCTCTGGTGGATACTTCTCCAAATAAGAGGCATCCAGGCCGACATAATGGAGCTGGAACGCCGCTTCCGCCCGGTGGGAGCCGCGGGGAGGCGTGATGCCATGGATGGCCATTGGCTCTGCGATGATATCGGCCACCTTCATCCGCTGGTTGAGGCTGGAGGTGGAATTCTGGAAAATGATCTGCCGTGTAGTCTGAAGCATCTTCCGGTTGGCCCGGAATGCTCTGGGGTCCCAGATGTTGACGCCCTTATAAACAATTTCTCCGGCAGAAGGACGGCAGAGGTTCATCAGACAGCGGGCAAGGGTGGATTTTCCGGAGCCGGATTCTCCCACCAGCCCGAAGACCTCCCCCCGCCGGAGCTGGAAAGAGACATCGTCCAAGGCTTGGAGCGTCATCCGGCGGGGAAGCTTGAAGCGGCAGGACAAATGCCGCACGTCCAAGAGGGGTTCAGCCATAAAAACCGCCTTTCAAAGGGGATTCTACCAGGGGCGCCCGGCTGTCCAGCAGCCAGGTGGCTGCAAAATGAGTTTCGCTGATTTGGAACATAGGCGGCGCTTCCTCATAGTCGATCGCAAGGGCATACCGGTTCCGGCTGGCGAAGGCGTCCCCCTTGGGCGGATGGAGCATAGCAGGCGGCGTACCGGGAATGGTATAGAGCGGTTCGCCGTTCCGGGCGCAAGCGGGCAGCGCCTGCAAAAGGCCCCAGGTATACGGATGGCGGGGTTCGTAAAAAATTTCCTCCGCCGTGCCGATTTCCACGATCTTTCCGGCGTACATCACGGCTACCCGGTCCGCCACGCGGGCTACGACCCCTAGGTCGTGGGAGACAAAAACTGTTGCGGTACCAAGGGTTTTCTGGATATCCCGCAGAAGATCCAAAATCTGCGCCTGGACCGTGACATCCAAGGCGGTGGTGGGCTCATCCGCAAACAGGATGCGCGGTTCCGACGCCAATGCAGCCGCCATTACGCTCCGCTGCCGCATCCCGCCGGAAAGCTGGTGCGGATAAAAGCGCGCCTTTCCCGGCTCCAGCCCCACCAACTCCAGCAAATCCGCCACACGGCGCTGAAGCGCCGCTTTTGGCATCCGGGGGCGGTGTACCTGTACCGCCTCGGCAATCTGCTTCCCAACAGGGATTGTAGGGTTCAGAGCCGTCATGGGGTCCTGGAAAACCATGGAGAACAGTCTGCCCCGCAGCTTCTGCATCTTCCGCTCCGGGCAGCAGGTGATATCGGTCCCGTCTGCGGTGACGCTCCCGCTTTTGATCCGTGCCGATGCAGGCAGCAGTTTCAAGATGCTCTTACACAGCACGCTCTTGCCGCTGCCGGATTCCCCGACAATTGCCAGCACTTCCCCCGCCTTTACGGAAAATGACACATCCCGCACCGCCTCCACTTCCCCTTGCGGGGTCTGGAAGCTGACAGACAAATTTTTGACTTCCAATAACGCCGGCATACCTTTATTTCCTCAAAGTCCATTCGGTAACATTCCAAAAGATTCCAACACCGTGGTGGCCCATGACCGTATCTTCCGTAATGCCTTCCAAACCGGATACTGCCACATAATCCGCATCCACGTAACAGATGAACGCAAAGGCTGGATGCTCCGCAAGCGCCTCCTGAAATTTCGCGTAAGCCTCCGCCCGAACGTCTGGGTCGTCGGAACGGCGGGCCTCTGTGAGGTACTGGTCTACCAAGGGATTGGAATAACCGGAGTAGTTGGCGCCTTTCCCTGTGCCAAAGACCTTATATGTGTGATCGTCCGCGTCGAAGGGACTGCCCCAGCCGATCAGGTAGGCCATTTGGTTTGCCCAGTCTACCCGGGCAGGAACTTCTACGGTGCAGTCAATGCCAACCTCCCGCAGCTGCTGGGCTGCGGCCTGGGCGATCTCCAAACGCACCTGGTCGCCTGCGCCCACGCTGAGAACGAAGCCGATCTTTTCACCGCCGCGGTAGTAGAACCCATCCTCCGCTTTGATGCAGCCCGCTTCTTGCAGAAGCTGCTCGGCTTTGGAAGGATTATAATCGTAATGCTCCACATCCTCATTGTTATAAAGGTTGCGCTGCAAGGGGCTATAGGCCGTGATGCCGTGACCCAGGACAACCGCGTCCAGGATGGCCTGCCGGTCAAGAGCATAACAGATGGCAGGGATTAAATCCTGATTTTCCGTCCAGTAATCATTCCAGAAGTTAAAGAGAATGCCCCGGTAGTCTGCGGTTTTCATTTCGTAGACCGTCCAGCCTTCCCGGTCCCGGAAGGTCTCGGCGTCCTTGGGCGTCAGCAGGGCAAGATCCAATTCGCCGGTCTGCATTTGGAGCGCCTTGGCGTTGTCGTCTGTGACGATTTTGAACAGAATGGTGTCAATCTTAGCAGGCGTTCTGAAGTAATCCTCGTTCTTCACCAGCGTAATTGCCTGCCCGTCGTCCCAGGCTGCCAGCCGATAGGGTCCGGTACCGACAGGACTGCGGAAAAAGCTGGACGTTTGCCAATCCTCGCCCTCCAGGAGGTGCTTGGGCAGAATCGCCATGGTCATGTAGTCCAAAAACGCCGCATTCGGCGCATCCAGCCGGAAAGAGACCGTGTAAGCATCCACTGCCGTGATCTCTATAACATCCTCAAAGTTCGGCGCGTTTTCAGAAGCGTTTTCCGGGTCCATCACTGCCTCAATGGTGAATTTTACATCTTCCGCGGTAAAGGGCTCGCCGTCGTGCCATGTAACCCCCTCTTCCAGCTGGAAGGTATACGTACAGGTTTCCTCATCAAACGTCCAGGACTTGGCAAGTCCCGGCACTACCTGGTTTTCGCCGTCGTGGGCCGTGAGTCCGTTAAACAGCAGGATGTTGATCTCGCCATGTTCATCCATGGCGGGGTTTATGCGGCTGTAATCGCCGCTGCCATATACCAGCACCGAGGACTCGGGTGCATCTGGTAAAGGGCCGGTACCGGCGGAAAGCGTCTGACCACATGCGGCAAGGGTGCATAAGCACGCCAGCGCAAAAAATAAAACGATTCTTTTTTTCATCTTGATCCAAAACCTTTCACTGTCTGCATTCCGCCGAAAAGAAAAAAGCATACGGTTTTTTACACGAAAAAACCGTATGCCTTCTGGCATACTTTGTCAGCGGGGCTGCGTTTGAATGGAGCTTCAGCTTTCTTTGTTTGCTTCCTGCAAACAGTGTTTGTATTTTACAATAAGAAAGGAACTTTGTCAAGGGCCGGTTTAACGGCAAGGGATGTCCAAATACAATGTCCAAATTTGAATATTCTTCCTTGCCTGGATTGGGGGCGTTCCTATTGCAATTCCCTGCAATTTGGTGTATCATGTATGAAAATTTGACCTCTTTTCGAGGAGGCAGAAAGGGAGCGGAGTTCTTGAGCGCGTCAGCACAATCTTCCAGCGAGAAGCAGAATCCCATTGAACAGGTTGCAGCCTTTATCGTCGACAAACGGAAGGCGTTTTACCTGCTTTACATCGGTCTGGCCATCTTCTGCGTATTTTCCAGCAGCTGGGTGGAGGTAAACGACGACCTGACCAGTTACCTCCCGGCTGAAACCGAAACCCGCCGCGGCCTGACTGTTATGGAGGATGAATTTGTCACCTTTGGTACGAACCGGGTTTTGGTGGATAATATTTCCATGTCCCAAGCCCGGTCGCTTGCAAACGCTTTGGAGCGGGTGGAGGGCGTGAAGTCCGTCGATTTTGACGAGGACGGCGCAGATTTTATCAACGGCAGCGCACTGTTCTCCATCACCTACGACGGCACGGCAGACGATCAAATCAGCCTTGACGCTCTCGCCGCCATGCAGGAGAACCTGCAAGGATATGACCTCTACATCACCGGCGACACCGGAGCCGACGATTCCGCCAGCCTTGACGCGGAAATGCAGGTGGTGATGCTCATCGCTGTCGTCATCATCCTCCTGGTGCTGCTGTTCACCTCCCATACCTATATGGAAATCCCCGTTTTGTTGGCGACGTTCGGAATGGCGGCGCTTTTGAACAAGGGAACGAATTTCCTGTTTGGTGAAATCTCGTTTGTTTCCAACTCTGTGGCCGTCGTCCTGCAATTGGCGCTGGCCATTGACTATGCCATCATCCTCTGCCACCGCTATACCGAGGAACGGGAAACCCAAGAGGCCCGGGAGGCTACGGTTGCCGCTCTGAGCAAGGCCATTCCTGAAATCGCCGGAAGCTCCCTGACGACCCTCTCCGGCCTGGGCGCCATGTGCTTTATGCGCTTTGGCATCGGCAAGGATTTGGGCGTGATCTTGATGAAGGCCATCATCCTGAGCCTTTTGTGTGTGTTTACCCTCATGCCGGGACTGCTGATGAGCTTCAGCCGCTTGATCGACCGCACCCATCACCGCAGCTTCGTCCCGCAGATCAGAGCCTGGGGCCGACTGGCCGTCCGGACGCGGTTCATCATGCCGCCGCTGTTCGCGGTACTGTTGGTCTTAGGCTTTGTGTTTTCCAACCGCTGCCCCTATGTATACGGCCAAACCACCCTGTCGACACTTCGCCAGAACGAGTCCCAGATTGCGCAGAAAAAGGTGGATGGGACCTTCGGATCTGTGAATACCATTGCCATCATGGTTCCCGCCGGGGATTATGAGCAGGAGGGCCGCCTCCTGCGGGAGCTGGAAGCGATGCCGGAAATTGATACCGTTCTGGGTCTTGCAAACATCGAGGCCATGGACGGTTATGTGCTAACGGACCGCTTGACGCCCCGCCAGTTTGCGGAGCTGACCGATTTGGACATTGAAGCGGCGCGCCTCCTGTATTCTGCCTACGCGGTCAACCAGGAGAGCTATGGCCGTATCGTGTCTGGCGTGGACAGCTACCGGGTTCCCCTGTTGGATATGTTCCTCTTTGTATATGACCAGATGGAAGAGGGTTACGTCTCTCTGGACGACGACATGACGGAAACCATTGAGGACCTGCACATTCAGCTCTCGGATGCGCAGCTGCAGCTCAAGGGTGAAAACTACAGCCGCTTGGTACTCCAGTTGAACCTGCCGGAGGAGAGCGAGGAAACCTTTGCGTTTCTGGACGTCCTGCATATGACGGCTGCCCGGTATTACAGCGAGTATCTGGTTGTCGGCAACTCCACCAGCGATTTCGACCTCTCATCCTCCTTTGAAAATGACAATCTTTTAATCAGCATCCTGACCATCGTCTTTGTTATCCTGGTCTTGGTCTTTACCTTCAAGTCCGCCGGGCTTCCGGTGCTGCTGATTCTAGTCATCCAAGGCAGCGTTTGGATCAACTTCTCCTTCCCCTACTTAATGAAAGAAAACCTGTTTTTCCTAAGCTATCTGGTGGTCAGTTCCATCCAGATGGGTGCAAATATCGACTACGCCATTGTGATTGCGAACCGTTACACAGAGCTGAAGCAGACCATGCCGCTGAAGGACGCTGTGATAGAATCCCTCAACGAAGCTTTCCCTACCATTGTCACCTCCGGTTCGATCCTGGCTTCCGCGGGCGTTCTGATTGGCATTCTCTCCACCACGCCCTCCATTGCATCCATTGGTGTCTGCCTGGGCCGCGGCACATTGATTTCTATTTTCCTTGTTATGGGTATCCTGCCCCAGATCCTGCTCTTGGGCGACGTCATCATCGAAAAGACAGCCTTCACCCTCAAGCGCCGTCTGCCGCTTCAGTCCCATACGGGCAATCTGCGGATTGACGGCCATGTCCGCGGCTACGTCTCCGGTATGGTAGATGCGGATTTCAGCGGCACCATTCACGGCAGCATCAATGCCGCCGTGGAAGCGGGGGCTGTCCAGGAATTGTCTGGAAAGGAGGGAGGACCGGTATGAAAACCGGGAAAAGATTGGCTGCACTCCTGCTGACGGCCTGTCTGCTGGCAGGGCTGGCCCTGCCGACTGTCTGGGCAGAGCCCTCCGATGGAAATGCAGAGATTACCATTTCTACCGTGAAAGAGTTTCGGGAGTTTGCCCAAAATTGTGCGCTGGACACCTGGTCCCAAGGCCGAACCGTGCGCCTTACGGTGGATTTAAACCTCTCTGGCCAGAGTTTTACACCGATTCCGACCTTCGGCGGTACGTTTTTAGGCGGCGGCCACACGATTTCAGGCCTGCGCATCACAGCTGCCGGTTCCAATATGGGCCTGTTTCGTTATCTTCAGCGCGGCGCGGTCGTTCAGGACCTGCATGTCGCAGGCCGCGTCCTGCCGGAGGGCAGCGGCGTGAACGTCGGCGGCATCGTGGGCGTGAACGAAGGAGCGGTTCGGAACTGTACGTTCCAGGGCACTTCCGGCGGCGAAGACTCTGTGGGCGGCATCGCCGGATTGAACGGGGAAACGGGTGAAATTGCAGGCTGCTCCGTCACTGGCGCCGTATCCGGCAAAAACGGAACCGGCGGCGTTGTGGGACGGAACCTGGGACAATTGATCAAATGCACCAACGCTGCCAGTGTCAACACCGCAACGCCGGATTGGAATACCGGCGTAGACCCTATGACGGTGGTGGACATGGTAGAAACGGCGGCAGACAATGAGGAGGAACATGGCCTGCTGGACAATCATGACGACACTGGCGGGATTGCAGGATTTTCCAGCGGCGTCATCCAAAGCTGCGCCAACGCAGGGGATATCGGCTATCCTCATGTGGGCTATAATGTTGGCGGCGTCGCTGGACGCCAAACCGGCTACACAGCAGGCTGCGTCAACAGTGGGACTGTCCATGGCCGGAAGGATGTCGGCGGGATTGTCGGGCAGGCGGAACCGTACATCGCCCTGGCCCCTGGCAGCAGCAGCCTCGACCGCCTGCGGACGGAGCTGGATACCTTGGATCGTCTCATTGACCGTGCCCTAACGGACGCTGAACGGAACGGCGATGCCATATCGGCCCGTCTCAGCAGCATGGGGACATCCGCCGACATGGCCCGGGACAGCGCCAAGGCGCTCCTGGACCAGACAACGGATTTTGTCGATGTAAACATTGACACGATCAATACGCTCAGCGCCACAGTCACAGGAGCCCTGGACGACCTGATCCCAGCCTTGGATGAATTGACCGATGTTTCCGCCCATCTGGAAACCCTGGCCGACCGTTTGGAGGACGCCCTGCGCACATTAAGAGACGCATCTTCCATCGGCAGCAGCGCCGCGGACGACGCAAGCAGCGCCATAAGCCTCCTGCGCCGTGCGGGGGAATTGATGCAGTCCGCCGCCAGGGATTTACGACGCGCAGTTGAAGCTTTACAGAGCGCGGTCATTGTGAAAGACCACGCCGCCATTGCCGCCGCCATTGTCAGCCTGGGGGCGGCGCTGGATGATCTTGGAAGCGCGGTCGAACAGACCAGTCAGGCGTCGGACGCCCTCCGTGCCGCCCTGGCGGCGCTGCGGGAGGAACCGTCTTTAAGCGGCGCACAGGACGCGCTGCGTCAAATGGGCGAGCTGCTGCGCCTGTCGGCGGAGAGCCTCAAGGAGATGGCCGCTGTCCTGCGGCAGACGGCAAAGACCCTCCGCACCATCAACGCCAACGTTAGCCTGGATTGGAACCAAGTCCGTACCGCCCTTCAGGAGGCCGGAACGGGTATGGACAGCCTGGATTCTGCTGCTGGACGCCTCAGCAGCGCGTTGGGCGGCCTCCAGGAGGCCGTGAACGGCCTGCGGAACCTTTCCGGCAAACTTGGGGACGCTATGGGCCAGTTAGCGGACGCGGCCTCCCTGGGCAGTCCCATTGGCAGAGGGCTGGAGCATGCGTTTACGATTCTGCGGGATGTAACCAACGGGTTGGCGGAAGATGGGCCGTTCACCTTTTCACCGTTGGGCGAGGCTGTGCAGGCTGCCAGTGACGACCTCTTTGATTCGCTTACAAGCATTTCCAGCGACATGAAGGGCCTGCAAGCCTCCATAGAGGAGGCGGGAGATACGCTTTCGGCGAACCTGCGGGCCATCAGCCGCCAGTTCAACACCGTGTTTGATGTCCTTTTGGACGCCATTACGGACATCCGGGACGGTACAGACAGTTCTGTGGAGGATTTAATCGAGGACACCTCTGACCAGGATATCACCGCTACCCACTTGGGCAAAGTCGAGGACTGCCGCAATACCGGGACCATCGACGGGGACCGGAATGTGGGAGGCGTTGCAGGCGTGGTGTCCATAGAAGTGTCCTTGGACCCGGAGAGCGATTTGGAGTTCTCCCTTGGCAGTACCTACGAGACGAAAGCGGTTTTGCAGGACTGCAAAAATCAAGGCTCCGTCACCGCGAAAAAGGACTGCGCCGGAGGACTCGCGGGCCGTATGGACCTGGGGGCAATCGTGAACGGCGAGAACTACGGGCCCATTGAGAGCGCCAGCGGCAACTATGTGGGCGGCGTCGCTGGTTACGCGGAGGGAACCATCCGGCAGAGCTATGCGAAATGCACCCTTTCCGGACTCCATGATGTGGGCGGCATTGCCGGGTGGGCGGGAAGTCTTCGGGATTGCTGTGCGATTGCAACCGTGCTGGAGGGTACGGAGCGTATTGGCGCGGTTGCGGGCAGCGGCGACCGGGATGGAATGCAAAACAACTGGTTTGTGGATACCGGTGTTGCCGGAATTGACAGCATCAGCTATGCCGGGATTGCGGAACCGATTGCCTTCGACACGCTGCGGCAGCTGCCGGGAATCCCGGACGCCCTGGCGGCGTTTACCCTGACATTGACCGCTGATGGGGAAATCATCCAGGAAATCCCCTTTGCCTACGGCGAGGATTTGAGCCGTATCACCCTGCCGGAAATTCCGGAGAAGGAAGGGGTTTACGGCGTTTGGCCCGCGTTCAGCACTACCGGGCTGGATTCGGATATTACGATAGAGGCGGTTTACAAGCCTTGGGTGACCATCGTTTCCAGCCGTGCGCGGGATGATAAGCTTGCTCTGGCGCTGGCGGAGGGGCAATTTACGGAAGAAGCCGCCCTCCAGGTCAGCGACAGCGCCCAAACACCGCCCGCCTCAGCAGGCCAGGAAATAGATGTTTGGGATTTGGAGCTTACCGGCACAGATTGTACGGAGGATGATGGAATTCCCATCCGCCTCTTGAACCGTACCGGCGGCAAAGCCGTGATTTGGCAGTATATAGATGGGAATTGGGTAAAGGCGGATACAAAGACCAACGGACGGTATTTGCTCCTGACGATGCAGGGAACTTCTGGCACGTTCTGCGCAGCGCCTGCCCAAAGTATGTGGTTGTCATCCCTGCTGATCGTAGCAGGCGGCGTACTGGCAGCTTTGTGTACCATCCATGTTGTAAAGAAGAAAGGGCGGAAGATAAAAGCGGCAAAGAAACCGGCGCAGATAAATTCATGAGTTTCTATATTGACGCAGGACCGGGCGGGCCTATAATAAACATGGCAGTTTTCATGGATTGCGAAAGAATGCGAAAGAAAGGGAAGGATACAAATTATGCAGTATCATCATGTCGCCTATGAACCGCTGAAAACATTCTGCCAGGAGGTGTTTAAAGGCTACGGCTTTTCCGCCGCGGAAGCCGTCCAGATCACCGCCGTCCTCTTGGAAGCAGACCTGTCAGGCATTGAATCCCACGGCATCCAGCGGCTGATCCGGTATCACCAGGAGATCACTGGCGGGCTGGTCAAGCTGGACGCAGAACCGGAAACCGTGTTTGAAACGCCGCTGTCTGCCGTTGTGGAAGGCAACGATTGCATGGGGCAGACCTTGGGTGTCAAAGCGATGAACATGGCCATTGAGAAGGCAAAAGCCCATGGTTTTGGTATGGTCACCGTCCGGAATTCCAACCATTACGGCGTCGCGGGCTACTATGCCAGGATGGCCGTCCAGGCGGACATGATCGGGATGTGTATGACCAATACAGAGGCTATCCTGGTGCCGACGTTCGGCCGGCAGGCCATGCTGGGTACGAACCCGATTGCCTTCGCCATGCCGGCGGACCCTGTGCCGTTCTCCTTCGACGCAGCGACGACAGTAGTGCCCCGCGGAAAGCTGGAGGTATACGCCAAACGCGGCAGCGGCCTTCCGGAAGGCTGGGCGTTGGACGAGAAGGGCCGCGACAGTGTGGACCCCGACCGGGTGCTGCATAATATCATTGCCAAGACCGGCGGCGGCATCCTGCCCCTGGGTGGTTCCGGCGAGGCGACTTCCGGTTACAAGGGCTACGGCTTTGCCATGCTCTGTGAAATCTGCACAGCGATCCTCTCCGGCGGCACGACTTCCAACTATATTTATAAAACTCCCGGACGCTCCAACATTGCCCAATGCTTCCTTGCGCTGGACTACGGAATGTTTGGTGACAAGACGGCCATCAAAAAGGCCTTGACGGCGTATCTCCAGGAAATTCGGGACTCCGCCAAGGCGGAGGGAGAAGCGCGTATCTTCATCCACGGCGAAAAAGCTGCCGAGGCGAAAGCGCACGTTTTGAAGGAAGGCGTTCCCCTGAACGAAAAAACCTACGCCGAGATGCAGATGATCGCCGCCCATACCGGCGCGGAAGCGTACCTCCCCGCCTATTTGGACTGACTGCCGGCGAAACAAGCAGCATGCGCCTCCTGGAACACTCCCGGGAGGCGCATGGTTTTCGTATATTCAGGTTCTCAGTTTTGTGTTGACATAATCCACAAAACAGTATGTCATGCCGTTTTCGGTCATCGGTTCGCCGGTGCTTTCGATCTCCCAGCCCGGCAGCTTATCCAGGTTTGGGAAGAACGTATCCGCATCGTCGACACAAGCGTCCACACGGGTGAGGTAAACCTTCCGGCACTGGGGCAGCAGCGCCGCATAAACGCTCCCGCCGCCAATAACCCACAGGTCATCGGAATCGGTATCGCCAACCAGGTCCAGTGCATCTTTGGGGCTGGATACGATCTCTGTATCCGCGATGTTCAATTCGGCATTTTTGCTGATGACAATGTTCCGCCGTTTTGGCAGCGGCTTCCCGCCGGGGAAGCTCTCTAAAGTCCGGCGGCCTAAAATCACGGTTCCGTTCAGCGTCAGCTCACGGAAGCGGTTCATATCCTGGGGAAGGGAAAACAACAGCTGGTCTTCCCGCCCAATGGCCCAGTTTTGGTCTACTGCAACGATCGCGTTCATAACAGCCTCCTTAAATTGCAATTGGAATGGCGGCGTCAAAAGCCGAGGGGGTGTAATGCTCCAAGCGGAAGCTTTCGGGGGTAAAGGCGTAGAAGTCCGTAACCGAGGGATCGGTCTGGAATTCCGGCGCGTCCGCCGGGGACTGTTCCAGCATTTTTTCAACCAATGGGACGTGTCGGTCATAAATATGCGCGTCGGCAATTACATGGACCAGTTCGCCAGGGATCAAACCGCTCACCTGTGCAAACATATGCAGAAGGACGGCGTATTGTACAACATTCCAGTTGTTTGCCGTCAGCATATCCTGGCTGCGCTGGTTCAGGATGGCGTTCAGCACATTCCCGGAGACATTGAAGGTCATAGAGTAAGCGCAGGGATAGAGCCGCATTTCATGCAGGTCCTGAAAGTTGTACAGGTTCGTCAGGATCCGGCGGGAGGCAGGCTGGTGCTTCAAATCGTACAGCACCCGGTCCACCTGGTCCATCTCTCCCTCAGGGTAATGGTGTTTGACCGCCAGCTGATAGCCGTAGGCTTTGCCGATGGAACCGTTCGCGTCGGCCCACTGATCCCAGATATGGGCGTCCAGGTCGTGGATGTTATTGGATTTCTTCTGCCAAATCCACAGCAGCTCTTTGACTGCCGTTTTCCAGTAGGTCCGGCGGAGGGTCAGGATGGGAAACTCCTTTTGCAGGTCGTACCGGTTGACAATGCCGAATTTTTTGACGGTGTGAGCGGGCGTACCGTCCTCCCACCGGGGGCGGACCGCTTGTCCGGTGTCCCAGATGCCGTTGGCAAGGATATCTCGGCAGTTCTGGATAAAAAGGGCATCAGCGTAGCTCATGGCGGGGAACCTCCTGTTCTCAGTTCCTTTACTATACCAAATTTCCGGGGCCGTGTATAGCGGTGGATAGCTGAACTTTTTATGGAAATGAACGAAATTTTTGCCTGTTTCTCTAAAGATTACACATAAGTTATCATAGATTTGTTAGAAATTTTCATTGTAGAAATGGTGAAATTGCGCTAAGATAGGGCCAATGCAGCAGTGGGGGAAAGGGGGCGCTTGCGCCATGCTGGAATACAACGAGGCGGGAAGACGGGGGTGGCTGAATGAAAATTTCCGGCTGTTCCATCTCAAAGACCGCCGTGCCCAGCGCCTGGATTTCCATTACCACGAGTTTGATAAACTGATTTTGTTTCTCGGCGGCAAGGTCACGTATCAGATTGAGGGCGTAACTTATTTCCTCCAGCCCTGGGATTTGCTGCTGGTGCAGCATAATCTGATCCACAAAGCGGTCATTGATCCGGAGGAGCCTTATGAGAGGGTGGTTGTATGGCTGGGGCCGGAGTGGATCACAGCCCGCAGCGATCCTGGCGAGGCGTTGGATCTGTGCTTTGATACAACCCGGAAACGGTGCTTTCATCTCCTGCGGACGGGATCGGAACGGCGGCTGGATTATATGAAGACCATCCAGCGGCTGGAGGAAACCCTGCGGTCCGGCGCTTTTGCCGCAAACCGGCTGGCAGACCTGCTGTGCCAGGAACTGCTGATTGATGTGAACCGTGATATCTTACAGAACCGCATTGCGCAGGAAGTCCGGGAAAGCTGCCGGATAGACCCGAAGATTGAGGAAATCCTGCGTTATATCACGTCTCACTTGGATGAGGATCTGACGGTGGATGCCTTGGCGGGGCGCTTCTACCTGAGCCGGTACTATCTTATGCACCGCTTCAAGGCTGTGACCGGTTACTCGCTCCATCAGTACATCAGCCAAAAGCGGCTCCTGCGGGCCGGAGAACTGATCCGTTCCGGCGTGCCGGCAATGAAGGCGGCGGAACAGGTGGGGTTTTCGGAGTATTCCACGTTTCTGCGGGCTTTCCGCAATATGTTCCATATGACGCCCAAGGCTTTTCGGTGAGGAGAACAAGGAGGGGAATGTTTCATGGGAGTCAAAGAAGGGAAAGAAATTGAATTTACCAACCAAGACCTCCGGCGGCTGATTGTGCCGCTGATCATTGAGCAATTGCTGGCGATCACGGTGGGCCTTTGCGATTCGCTGATGGTGTCTCAAGTTGGCGAGGCAGCGATTTCCGCCGTATCGCTGGTGGATACGGTCAATGTACTGCTGGTCAACGCGTTTGCGGCGCTGGCTACCGGCGGCGCGGTCATCGCGGGGCAGTATCTGGGGCGGCGCGAGCTGGAAAAAGCCGGACATTCCGGGGGGCAGCTTCTGCTGTTTATGATCGAAGTCTCCCTGCTGGTGATGGCCCTGTTTTACCTGGGGAAGGGGTTCGTTCTGAACGTTGTGTTCGGGCAGGTGGAGCCGGACGTGGCGGCGTATGCCAACACGTATTACATGATTGTGGAGGCGTCTATCCCGTTCCTGGCGGTTTATAACGCCGGGGCAGCTCTGTTCCGCATGATGGGCAATTCTCAGATTTCCATGTGGGTTTCCCTGATGATGAACCTGATCAACGTCGGCGGCAACGCCTGGCTGATTTTCGGGATGGGCATGGGCGTGGAGGGCGTCGCCATCCCGACGCTGGTTTCCCGTGTCTTTGCCGCTGGGGCAATGCTGCTCCTGCTGCGGCGGAAGGATCTTCCCCTCAAAATCGACCGCTTTACCCTGCGGCATGACCCGTACGTGGTGAAGAACATCCTGCGGTTCGGCGTCCCCAACGGGATGGAGAGCAGTATGTTCCAATTGGGGAAAATCCTGCTGTTATCGACGGTTTCTGTTCTGGGCACGGCGTCTGTGGCGGCCAACGCCATCGGCAATATGTTTGCCTCGTTCCAGTGTATGCCGGGACTTGCCATCGGCCTTGCAATTGTAACGGTCGTGTCCCAGTGCGTGGGCGCGGGAAGCATTGAAAAAGCCCGGTTCTACACGAAGAAACTTTTGAAACTGACATACCTGTTTATGGGGGTTACCATCGCCATTACGCTGCTGGCGATGCCGGTGGTCCTGCGGCTTTACAACGTCTCCCAGGAGGCGGAGAACTATGCGCGGCAGATCATTTGGATGCACGGCGTGATTGGCATTGTAGGCTGGCCGCTGGCATTTGCGCTGCCGAATGCTCTCCGTGCGGCGGGCGATACCCAGTTTACGCTTGCGGCTTCTTCGGTGTCCATGTGGACGATGCGGGTTGGCTTCGGCATCCTTCTGGGCCGCTATCTGGGATTCGGCGTGGTTGGTATTTGGATGGCAATGTTTATTGATTGGCTGCTGCGGATCTCGCTGTTTGTCCCCCGCTTCCTTGGGCACAAGTGGGAAACGATGGGACTTGCAAAGGATGCGTAATGCTGAGATCATGCATAAAAATTGCGTTCCTTGGAAAAGTAACAAACTGGAATTAAAAATGTAACAGAATGTTACGGGTTTGATGTTGAAATCCTACCGAGATTCCTGTATAAAAAGCAACAAATAGTGTAAATTTTCCGGGGGCTTTCGGAGCCGGGAAACCGCCGCCGGATGGGATCGAAAGGGAGCGGGTTCATGAAAAAAGGGGCGGCATTTGCTATGACGGCGATTCTGCTGCTGGGCGCCGCCTGCGGCGGAACCGGTGCAGACAGCGAAAACACAACGGATGTCGACTTGTCAGCCCTGTATGCCGCGGCGGAAGCGGAGTACGGTTGGGAAGAAGGATATATGGCGGATATTGAGGGCGATTTGCTGGAAAATTACTACCCTAGGTTGAGGGATGTCCCAGCAAAGCAGCTGATTGCGAAAACGCCCGCGATGAGTTCGGATGTCAACGAATTGGTTTTTATGGAGTGCGAAGACGCCGACGGCGCCGCGGATGCCTCGGTTATCCTCCAAAACCGCATCGACGAACAGGTTGGCGGCGGGGCGCTGTATCCTGAGACCATAGAAGCATGGGAGAAAGCAGAGGTTGTGCAGCAGGGGAACTATGTTGCGATGGTGGCCTCTGGGGCGCATCAGGCAGAACTGGTGGAGGATTTTAACGAAGCCTTTCGGTAATAAGGAGGCGGGCCATTTATGGTTTTCAGCAGCCTGACGTTTTTATTTGGATATCTCCCGCTGACGCTGGGGGCGTACTTTGCTGCGCCCCTGCGCTGGCGGAATTTCGTTTTATTGGCAGTCAGCCTGTTTTTTTACGGCTGGGGCGAGCCGGTATATTGTACCATCATGCTCCTGTCCATCCTGATCGACTACACGCACGGGATGTTGGTGGAGCGGTTCCGGGAGGACCGGAATAAAGCGCGGTGGTTTGTTGGGCAGTCGGTGGTTTTCAACTTGCTTCTGCTGGGATTTTTTAAGTATTGGGATTTTATCGCGGCAAATCTGTCCTTGCTGCCTGGGGTGTCTGTCCCGCAGCTGGGACTGCCCCTGCCGCTGGGCATCTCGTTCTTCACGTTCCAGACCATGAGCTACACCATCGACGTTTACCGAAACGACGCGCCTGTCCAGCGGAATATTGTGGATTTCGGCGCATTTGTGACGCTGTTCCCGCAGCTGATCGCGGGGCCGATTGTGAAGTATAAAGCCGTGGCTGCCGATTTGAAAAAGCGGTCCTGCACAGCGGAAGGGTTT
This sequence comes from Oscillibacter sp., assembly GCA_022795445.1. Taxonomy (GTDB): domain Bacteria; phylum Bacillota; class Clostridia; order Oscillospirales; family Oscillospiraceae; genus Oscillibacter. Next base: position 50,192 of record JAAWGR010000010.1, read on the forward strand.
GCAGCGGGAGCCTGCCGGTTTACGGTGGGGCTGGCGAAGAAGGTGCTGCTTGCCAACGGCGCCGGGGCGCTGTGGGAGACATGCCTCGCGGCCCAGTCTGTGGGAACGCTGAGCGTCGCAGGCGGCTGGACGGGATTGTTCGCCTTTGGATTTCAAATCTACTTCGACTTCTCCGGCTACTCCGATATGGCCATTGGCCTGGGGTACATCCTCGGTTTCCGGTTTGCAGAAAATTTTGACCACCCATACCTTTCGTCCTCTGTGGGGGAGTTCTGGCGGCGGTGGCATATGTCCCTGACCTCCTGGTTCCGGGAATACTTGTATTTTCCGCTGGGCGGCAGCCGCGGCGGTACGGTGCGGACGCTGCGAAACCTGCTGATTGTATGGCTCTGCACTGGCCTATGGCACGGGGCCAGCTGGAATTTTTTGTTGTGGGGACTGTATTTTGGCCTGTGGCTGTCCCTGGAACGGTTTCCTTTGCGAAACCTGCTTATGAAAATGCCTGCGTGGCTGAAACACGCCTATACCATCATCGTCGTTTTCGTCGGCTGGGGAATTTTTGCCATCGAAGACATTGGAGCCTGCGGCAAATACCTTTCGGTTTGTTTTGGCAATGGGGCGCTGTGGAACGCTGCCGATGGCTACCGTCTCCGCAGCTACGCAGTTATCCTGCTGCTGTTGGCACTTGGGTCGACAACGCTGGCGGTGGATTTGTGGAAGCGTTTACCGCATTGGGCCGTGAAACTCCTGACGCCGGTGCTGATGCTCTTGGGCCTGACGCTTTGCACAGCGTACCTGGTGGATGGGAGTTATAACCCGTTTTTGTATTTCCGGTTTTAGGAGGGACGGTATGACGAAAGCATACAGCCGTTTTTTAGCGGCGGTTTTCTGCATCTTCCTAGGCGGGCTGCTGGTATGGCACCTGCTTGCCCCAGACCGGGAACGTTCCGAGACGGAAAACCGTCTTTTGGCACAGATGCCGGAGTTTTCCTGGAAAACCTTGACAAACGGCAGTTTTACAAAAGGCGTTGAGGAATATTTTGCGGATCAGTTCCCTTTCCGGGACCAGTGGACAGGTCTGAAGGCCCGGGCAGAACAAGCCTTAGGACAGCGGGAATTCCATGGCGTATACCTCTGCGGCGATACGCTGATTGCAAAAGTCGCGCCGCCGGAAGAGGGATTGGCGGAGAAGAACCTCTCCTACGTCTCCCGCTTCGCGGCGGCGGTGGATGTGCCGGTATATTTGGGATTGATTCCCTCGGCGGCAGAAATCTGGCAGGAAAAGCTTCCTGCCGGAGCAGAGAGCTGGGATCAGGCAGCTTTCCTGGCAGAAGCCGCAGAGATTGATGGCATTTATGGAACGGTCGATTTTTACACGCCGTTGTGGTCCCATAAAGAGGAGCCGGTTTTCTACCGCACGGACCACCACTGGACAAGCCTGGGCGCTTTTTATGGGAGCAGTTCCCTCTTGGCAACGCTGGGGAAAACGCCGATCATGCAGCGCACAGACTTCCTGCCAGAAACCGTTAGCAGGGAATTTCAAGGTACGCTCTATTCCACCTCTGGCGTACACTGGCTGGAACCAGATACGATGGAATTCTGGGTCCCGGCGGAGGGTCTGGAAGTCACGTCCTGGCGCAGCGGTCAAGCGGAGGCAGCAGAGCTGTATGACCGCTCTTATTTGGAGAAAAAGGATAAGTATTCTGCCTTTTTAGGGGGAAATCAACCGCTGTGCGTCATCAAAAACGGGAGCGGCACTGGAAAACTGCTGTTAATCCGTGATTCTTATTCTGATTCGCTGGCGCCGTTTTTAGCCTGTTATTTCCAGGAAGTCCATCTTCTGGACCTCCGTCACTACCGCCTCTCCGCGGCACAGTACGCCGCAGAAAATGAGATTGACGCCATTGTTGTGCTGTACAGCGTCCCAAATTTTATCACAGACAAAAACCTCGTCCTGCTGACGCAATCACTCAGCGGATCAGCAGCATGACCGCAGACATCACAGGAATCATGAAGGCTGTTGTGAGCGGGTGCAGGGCAGAGGCAATTTCCATCGGCACGCCCAGGCGGGTGGTGTAGATCAGCGCCACGTTGGGCACCGCTGCGAACACCGCCAATGCCAAAACCTGCCGCATGACCAGCGGCGCAGGCAGTAGTGTGAAGATACAGAACGAGAATACCGCCCCGCAGGCGTAACGCAGGAAAAGCATTTGCAGCACCTCGCCAACGTCTTTCCGTTCGAGGTTGATTTCCAGGGAGATGCCTACCATCAGCATGGCGAGGAAGCCGTTGCCCCGGCCCATGAAATCTGCCGCCTGTAAGATAGGCTCTGGCAGTTCGATTTGCAGGAGGGAGAGTGCAGTCATAATCAGGTAGACATCAAAGGGGACCGATTGGATCAGGCTGGTCAGGATGCTGCGGAATTTAGAGCCGCTCTTCCGTCCCAGGCGCATACAGGCAATGGCGTATGTAGTGCCAAGGGAGATGAAGGAATCACCGGTGTCGAACATGCAGAGGTAGGGGACGCCGGCGGGGAAGAAGTTGCTCAGGAAGGGCATCGCCAGGTTGCCGACATTGAAACCGGCGCAGTTAATGATATACAGGGCCTGAACCTCCGGCTCCTTCCGGCGGGAGAAGATGCTTGCGGCAATGACCATCAGGACGTTGCCCAAAATCCCCAGGAACAGCGCCATCAGAAACCAGAAGTCCACGACTGCGCCGCTGAAGCTGCTGATAAGCATGGCGGGAAGGGTGACATAAAAGATGATGTTTGATAAAATGCGTTTATCTTCTGTCCGGAAGACGCCCATCCGCTTGAGGAAATAGCCAAGGAACATGGTGAGCATATAAATGACCGCCCAGGTAATGACCTCCAACATTTGTAAAACCTCCATGATAAAAGCAGAATCCCTTATGAAACTTGTGCTGCTGCTGTTTCATTCAAATCAGTTTACCCAATGAATTGCGGGAAAGCCGTCAATCCAGCCTGGCCGGTCAATTTTCGATTGATATATTTTAAAACAATTCAGCGGAAAATCCTGGAACCCTTTTCTGCCTTTTATCTGGTCAATTGCTTCATTCGCTTTGGCTTTGGACGAAAAAACACCAATCAGTTTTGCTTCTTCATGCGTTCCGGAACCATCTGTCAAGTCATGCGTATGCCATAGCAGAAAAATATCCATATCAATCACCTTATAATCAAATCCTCCAGCCAATAACACTCAAACAGATAAGGGGAAAGCAAAAACGCTTTACGACCGGTAAGGGTTGTAAAGCGTTCCGCGCTTTTCTGATCAAATAATACCATACCACACACTGCCGCACCTGTCAAGGGGCATTTGCGGCCGCACCTTTGGCAGGCCAGTTACAAAGGGTATATTTTTGCGATGAATTTGTAGAAATACCGCTCATTGTAGGGGACGTCCGGCAGGCTCATGATCAATGCGGCTTGTGCAATCCTCATGCCGTTTTCCTCCGTGTAATAGTCTGGATCAGTAACAGACATATTCTCATAACGAACGGTATTGTACACAAACGATGCTTTATGATGTTCCGCATCTGTTATGACAAAATCCTGCACTTTGACCAAGATCAAAGAACGGCCGGCCCGGTCTATGTAATCGGAAGTTATGTAAGGGTAGGAATTCCCCAGCAGGTAACGATAGATTTCCGGTTCATGGAAAGCCAACACTTCTTGGATGGACATTTCACAGATCTTCACCCAGCGCCTGGATCGATCCATCAGGACGTTTTCCGGCTGATATATGCCCGGAAGCTCCTGCAGAACAGGCACGCGCACGACGTCAAGCGGCTGGCAGTAGGAACCGTCCTGGAATTTCATGCTTCCATGGAATACGGCGCCGTGGCTTTCCTCATCGTCGGAGACGATCCGGACCCATTGGTTTGTGTTCATATCAAGTCCGCCCACGCAGAATCCACCGTTTTTGTACGATTTTGCAAGGATTACAACCTTCAAACTGTTTGTCATCTCTCTTGGCCTCCTCAAATGTGCCTTACCGTAATTTTTTCAGGCGCGGCGCCGACAATCATCTCTGCAAGGAGCCGCCTATGACACTTTTCCGGCGTTGGCTCGCTACACAGTAGGCAGACGTTCTGATATGCCGAAAAACGTTTCGCAAAATCCCGGTGCCGTCCCCGTTTTTCCATCAGTTCTGTATACCCTTCCACATATCCCTCCCAGGTAATCTGTTTCTTTTTGTATCCGTCCAGAATCTCTTTTGTCGGGGCAAATTCCTCGCAGTGCCGGTAAGCGCAGTGACAAATCTCCGATAAGAAGTAGGGCAGGTCGTCGCCCTTGGTAAAACCTGCCAGTTGAGATTTATTGTTCAGCCGGATATCCACCAGGAGATCTATCTGGTTTGCTTTCAGAAGTTCAAAAAACTGTTTGGCATTCTTCTTTGTGAAACCAATGGTAAAGATCGTCATTTAAGTTCCTCCTCAATAGAATAACCGATTTCCGAATTTCGCATCTGGTAGGCTTTTTTCAGGTAATTGCTTTCATCCAGGGCTTCTTCGAAGAGGCCGAACTGATCCCGGCCTGGGAAATATTTGTCTAAAAGGCGCTGTTCAATTTCCGCATGCGGCACGGTTTTGCTTTCCGGCATCAGGTGAAGGACACGATATCCAGCTTCATAAAACGGCCGGGCCACCAGAAACGTCCGGTGACAGTTAAACGGGTCTTTTTCGGCGCACATCAGCGTAAACCGGTAGCCCTGTTTCATGCTTTCTACCAAACGGGTATAGCCTTCCTGGAAGGGGGGCGATTGGGAAAACAGCTCAAAATCCAAATACCCTCTTGGATAGTATGCCCGATCTTCCTGCCGTGCGCCGAATTCTTTCGCATAATTCCGGTAATAGATTCCGAACCCCTTCAGCGTCTTGGCAAGGTGTTCCTTGTTATAGTCAGGAAATCGTTGGGAATAGGGCTGGCTGCGGACGTCCACAACCAGGGAAATCTGGTGTTCCCGCAAAGTGCGGATGAAGCGGTCCGGGGAAAAGCAGGAATATCCAATTGTGTATACGGTATCGACCAATTTTATCACCTTGTTTCCGTAGGATTGGATGTTCCTCATTATACAAGAAATGGCAGGATTGTGCAAGGAGCAAAACGGTTTCCGCGGCGTCCGTCCGGAACGGCAGCGGAGTGAACGCCGCGGGAGGTTTTATCTCTCAGGTATATCGGATGGAGAACACGTAGGACTTTGTGGCAGAATTGTACGTGCAGCCGCAGCTGACTCCCCAGCCAGGGAGGGAACAGTGTCCCATCGCCCAGTAAATGGGCCCCTTATAGCCGCCGTAAGCCGCGGCGGTAGTGGGATGGAGGCTGAACTGTGTTTTCCCCTGTGCCAGCTGCGCGATCAGGCACTTGCGGAACTGGTCGGCGGTGGTAAGGTTCTTCGGATCGATTTGTTCCCAGGCCGGGTCATACTCGGAGGGGTAGGTGCAATCCGTATCTGGCCAAACATGGGTGTCCATCATTTTATCTGGGGTGACCAGGAAATAGGTGGTTCTTAAAGTCGGCGTAGGACCAGGGTCGTCGAAGGTCACATCCACATGATACCACTGGCCCCACAGCCAGACCCGGTTCCAAGTGTGGTCCATATCGAAGCTTGTCACCAACTCGCAGGGGATACCCGCCTGGAGGCACATAGCCTGGAACAGTTCGGCATAGTCCTGGCATACTGCGTACCGGGAAGCCAGTTTCACATTGTTGAAGACGCCATATTTTTCCCACATCTGCGCGATCCGCTCATAACGTTGGGGGTCGTTTTTCTGGAAATAGGCGTTGTCGATAAAATCTTCGTGGGTCAGGGTGTTGATGAGGTAATCGTGGAAGGCCCGCAAGGTTTGTTTGGTGTCCTCCACCCGCAGGCTTTTAGCGGCCTGACCTGCCAGATCTTCCTCCCAGGTCACCGTAGGGATTGTACCGCCGCTGGGATCTTCGCAAATGTGGATGCCAGCCTCGTCTTCCCGATAACCGAAATACTCGCCCAAGGTTTTCAGGCGCACCATCGTATAGCGTCCGCCCAGGTCGTACACCGCATTGGCGGGAAGGGTCTGGGTCTTGGTGGCGTTTGTAAAGGTTTTTACGGTAGTGCTGGACGGCGTAACTGCGCCAAGCTGCAAACCTGGTATGGTACACATGATGGGCTTGACGGCCTTGGTGGCGTTATTACTCCATCTGTTTGCATAACTCACACTGATTTGATAGCTGCTGTCATTGGTGTAGCTAAAAGAAATCGGAAGGATGCACTGTTTACTGCCGCTGTTCAATGTCTCAAGCGGCACATAATACTCGTTGTTGATGACGGTCAGGCCCGCTACGGGAATGGGGCCGAGCCACAGAAGTTTATCGCAGGTGTAGGCGTATGTCTGGGCGGTTTCCTCCGCCATGACCGGGGCAGCCAGTCCCAGGCAAAGCGCCAGGGCCAGCAGCAGGGACAACCATTTTTTCTTCACTGCAGTTCCTCCTTGATTATTGAGAGTGGGGATTTTTACCGGAATTTTCCGTTCATATATAAGTAACTTGAAGATAAGGAATGGTTTTAAAATTCAACGAAATTTTTCGTTTTTAGAGGAACTTAGAAAGGCGGTCGTCGATTTTTGTCGGATTTTCTCGCAAAAAACCGTAGGAAGATGGATTTTCCATCTTCCTACAGTCGTTCGTCCGGCTATGGAATCATGCGTACTTTGCAAGCGTAAGTTTGCCGTCTTTATCCAATGCCAAACTAATTTTCTCAGGGAACTCATAATCAGGTGATACCGTATAACCTCCCCCGTTATACGGTTCCGAAAGAAGCGTTACTGTTAGGTCACAAATCGTATTCTGGGACGTTTTAAAGAATTCCAGGAGTTCTTTTTTGTTAATTTCGATACTCGTAGAAAATTGCTGATCCTTCTCTATGGGTGTTGTGCTGGAAATGTTTTCCCAGGTGGTATGGATCAGTGCGTAGCGGTAGTCTCGATCGCCTGTATAGAGCCCAGTTAAAACAAGGCGGCTCCCCTGTACGTTTACCTGTATGAAGGTGCCATCTTGCAACCCTACTCTATAACCAGCGCCCAAAATCTGACTTTCCGGGAGAGACGGCAGGAGATTCGATGTATCAGAGTCCTGACCGGAGGAACCCGAGTCGCCGGAGCCTGTGTTGTCGGGATCCACAGGGGTCTGGCTGGCGGTTACCGTGACGGTACAGGCTGCCGTGTAGCTTTTGCCGCTTACGGTAGCGGAAGCGGTAATCGTAGCGGTACCGGCGTTTTTTGCCGTCACATCGCCGCTGCTGCTGACGCGCAGGCTCACATCTCCTG
>JAAWGR010000089.1 GCA_022795445.1 Oscillibacter sp.
GTGACCGGATGGATATATTCAGTGAGGATGTATGGGTCGGCGGTATTCAGTCGGATATTTCAACTGTCGTGACTTATCGTGCGCTGGAACGATTTGGGAAGAAGGGGGGAAGCCTTGCGTTCCTCATCACCGGCACGGTGTTCAAGAACGAATCCAGCCAAGGCTTCCGGCGATGGAGACTTCACATATCTGGCTTCACCGTATCGCTGCCAACAAGGTCATCGACACCCGTCGCCAGTCCCGGCCCGTGACTGCGCCGTTGGAGGAAATTGAACTGCCTGTTCAGGAGGACTTTGTCCCCCAGATTCATGACCGGGAGCTGCTGGAGCGGATCGAGGACTATGTGTCCGGGCTGTCCCCCTGTCTGTGGTGTTTTTCGGGGTGGAAGACTGCCTGTCCCTCCCTGTGCTGGCGGCGCTGCTGTTTCTGTTCTCTCCCGCCCTGTACGCCGCCCTAACCCTGTTCTGTCTGATATCTGCTCATTGGCAGCGGAGACCGCTGGCGGTGGGAGTGGAACGAAGCCGCCGCTATGACCGGCTGGCGGAGCGGGTGGCCCATCTGTCGGAGACAGGGGCGGCCATGGATTGGTACGGCGGGCCAGTCACCCAAAACATCCACCAGTTTCTCTATGGCGTGCTGATGCGGGCCGTCCTCACCGAGAGGGCAGTGCTGGGGATGCTGTCCATATTCATTGGTCATACGTAGCCTGGTCGTTCGAAGCAAACGGTCAAATTTCTGTACAAATGTAAGGCCCTTGCCAGGTAGATTATTGGCAAGGGCCTGAAAAATGTCTGGATGGTAGAGACTAAAAGCGTTCCAAAGCAGCAAAAGCCGCGCATTAGGTTCCTGAAAAAGCACCAGGTTTTACGCAAAAAGGGACGTTGCAAGGGTTGTAATCTCAGGAACCAACGCAACCGCAGCCCAGACCGCGGCCAGCAAAAGCAGAAAAGGGATGGCGCCTTTAATAACGGAAGCCACCGGCTCCTTTTGCATTCCAGCGACCTGGAAAAGGTTGATACCTACAGGTGGTGTCAGCTGACCAACCTGAATTCCCATTGTCATGACGATGCCGAATTGAATCAGGTTGTAGCCAAGTCCGCCAACGACAGGAACCATCAGGGGCGCCGCAATCAACATAATAGAAACACCGTCCATGAAGCACCCCAAAAAAATGAGGATCACACAGCAAATCAAAACCATTTGAGTGGAGGAGAAGTTAGACGCGGCAACAAACTCCAAAATCTTGTGTGGCACTCTTGTCACGGTCAGGAATTGCGAAAACATACTGCACGCAGTAACAATCCATAGAATTGTCGCGGTCGATTTAGCGGCCGATTTGACAGCATCCAAAAATTTTTCCCAAGTGTATTCTCGATAGATTACCGTAGATACAAAAATTGCATAGACACAGGCAAAGGCGGCGGCCTCCGTGGCAGTCATGATACCAGAATAAATGGAGCCTAAAATGGCCACGGGCAAAAAAACAGCAGGTAACGCCTCGAAGGTCTTTCTCCAACGATGAGAATGGTCCGTTTTTCTGCCTCTCTGGTTATGGCGAATGCTGTAAATAACAATGTAGGCGCTGTATATGAAAACGATGATAAAACCAGGGAACATACCGGCGGCGAAGAGCTTTGCGACAGAGACACCGGCAATGGTGGTATAGAGGATCATTGGGATGCTGGGCGGAATAAGAATGCCCAAAGAGCCGGAGCTTGCCACAAGGCCCATAGAAAAGGATTTTCCATAATTCGCACCAATCATAGCCGGCATCATCAGCCCGCCTACAGCCGCAATGGTAGCGGAGGCGGACCCGGTAATGGCGGCGAACAGAGCGCAAGCCAAAACCGTCACAATGGCAATTCCGCCGGGAATGTGGCCGATCCACGATTCCAGCGCGTCCAGCAGATGCTTTGATATTCCTCCGTTCGCCATAATGGATCCGGCAAAAATATAGCCGGGAATCGTAATCATGGACGTACTTGCCACTGCCGTATAGAGAGTTGAGCCAACTGTGGTAATATTAAAACCGATGAGTATAAAACCCAGCAGGCTTGCCAATCCCATAGAAACCGCGATAGGGGTCCGCATCAGCATCAGCAGAATGAAAACGGCCAGTACAATAAAGACAACCTGCACCTGTCACCCCTCCTTTTCCTCTGTGTGTTCCACCTCTCTGCCTCTGCGCAGCAGCTTGGCAATCAGACCGATGTACCGGATAATCATGACTGCCCCGATAAAAGGAATAATTAAATAGGTAATCCATATGGGAAATTCAAGAATCTGTGTCACTCTGTTCATGTTGCGCTGCATAATCATAGCACGATAACCATAAACCATCATGAACGTACAGAACAGGAAGCCGCAGAGATAGCTAAACAAATCCATTAGCATTCTCAGGACAGGGGATTTGATGGCAGTGTATAGGATATCCATTTTAACGTGTTCGTCCTTGCGCAGCGCAATGGAGTAGCCCACCAGCGTGCTCCAAACAATAAAAATTGGGGCAATCTCATCTACAAAGGTCAGGGGATGGTCAAATATATAGCGCGCTATGATGCCAATAAATATGATACCAACCCCTAAGATCAGGCCAATACCGGCAATAATGTCTTCCATCTTATCGTAAGATTTGAATCGTTTTTTTCGCATAGCTTTCACCCTCACAGTCCTTCCGTGGATCCTATTCTATTTCCGGAAGAATACCAATAAAGCGGCCGGTTTTTAGAAGCCTGCCAGGGAAACCCACACTTCCCCGGCAGGTTTTTCATAAATCAGCCCGCTTTGAATGCGTTGATTGCGTCGATCCAGCTGCTATCGACATATTCTTCAACGATGGGCTGCCAAAGATCCCTCAGTTCTTCGATCTCAGCATCAGAGGCCTCATAGAAATCGCACACAGCCTTTACGGTCTCAATGGCTGCCGCACAGCCCTCCTCGGTGTACGCAAGCTGCTTTACTCGGGCCATCTCCAAACCATCGGTAATGACCGTGCGCAGAGCCTCGGGATAGGAATCCCAAGTGGCCTGGTTAAACATAATCAGGTATGGCGCATACTGAATTTTGTAGGAGGAGACGCTTTTTAAAACCTCCTGCAGCTGGATGCTGACAGCGGAGTCAATGGATGTGACGGCGATATTCACAAGATTTGTCTGCATGGCGGTATAAAGTTCATTAAAGGGAACTGTGGTAATGGAAGCGCCCAGCGCATTGTAAAGCGCCTGCGTCATGGCGCCGCCGCCTTCGCGGACCTTTTTACCCTGGAACCCGTCTATGGTCTGAACGGAATCGCCGTTGCTCATAAAGTACTGTTCCCCTCCAAACATGACATTGACAACGTTCAGTCCAAGGGCGTTAATATTGGCATACAGCGGCTCAGCATACTCCGAGGTATAGAAAGCCTCCATTTCATCAGCACTTTCGAACAAATAAGGGGCTAAGCAGTATTGCGTGGCTGTGTCAATGCTGGTCAGCTTGCTCATATAGGTGGATACCATGTCAATGTTGCCGCCGACAATGGCGTCAATTTCGGTGGCGTCGTTATAGAGCTGTCCGGCAGGGAAAATTTCAAGAGTAACCCAGCCGCCGGACTGTTCCTCCAGGTACTTTCCAAAATCCTCCATGGCACGGTGGGTTGGAGAGGTAGTGGACTGGACGTGAGAGTAGCTGATAACGATCTTCTGGGCCAGACCGAGGGGGTTTCCGCTGTCGTCGGCGGAGGATGTGCCACCGGTTGCGCTGTTGCCGGCGGGGCTCGGCGCTGAGCTGTTTCCGCCCGACTGACTGCTGCAGCCAGCTGCCAGAACGATCAGCATAGTGAGGGACAGGGCAAAGGCCAAAACTCGGTTGATCTTTTTCATAATTATTTCCTCCTGTTTTTAATATGTGGGGTTAGGCGCTGTTTGAAAAATGGAACTGCGCCCGGCGGCGAGAAATTTTTTCGCCAGACGAAGCCAATTTGACGCAGGAATACTAGATGTATTTCAAGGAAAATTGGCAAAGCATGGTGGAAAAAGCGCCGGCGTTTGGGCATGTTGACCTGTTTCAAACAAGCCCTAAACTGGTGCGCCGGTGAAAAAACGTTTTGCATTGTCACAGGTCATATTCTTGATATCCTGATCCGTTACGCCGCGCTCTTTGAGCTGGGGGAGGATGACCTCAAAGAGCCGCACCGGATCCCAGTGTTCATAATTTCGATCCCCGGGCAGGGTTTTGAGCAAAAAGGCTACCGAATCTGTCCCAATGAACAGGCGCTCGGAAAAACCCATGTGGATTAACGCGGTCAGCATGGCCAAGCGAAAGTAATCGTCGCCATGCCAACTGTTTCCAAAGCGGTCAAAGCCAACATAAGCGCCCTCGTCAAAAATTGCCTTCTGATAGCGCAAATCAGAGTTGGCACAGCAGTGGCTAATCAAGCAGCGGTTCGCAGCTACACCATAACGTTTGAGGGCCTGCGCCTGCTCCGGCCCCATGGTTCCTTTTTCTGTGTGTGTAATGACAGGCAAACCGGAGCTCAGGCTTGCCATAGCGGCCGCATGGATACAGCGTTCTTCATAGTCCGTGATTTCTCCGTAACCGGTGGCTACCTTGATAATACCGGGCTTTATATGCTCAGGGCCAATTCCGTTTTCAATCTCATAGAGGTAGATATCTCGGATTTCCTCTGCGGATGCGCTGCGGAACGCGGACAGACAGCCCCGGGCCTCCAGGTCGAAGCCTGTAGAGCACATAATCTGAACGCCGCTTTTTACAGACATCTCCTGCATAAAGCCGGGATTTCGCCCCAGTTCAATCGGGCAAGGGTCCACTACCAGATTTACCCCGCAATCTCTGAGCCGCTTGAGCCGATCCAGCGTCTTTTTCTCGGCCGCGTCATGGTCAAACCTGGTGCAGCGAGGATCGTAAAACCAGCCGGCATATCCCAGTACAATATGCTCATGCATCAACACGTTTTCCAGTTTATCAATTGGAAACAGCCCTGTGACGGTTTGTATCGTTGTGTACACGCAGTACCCTCCTTCCGCTTTTGCTGCGTATAATAGTTAGTATTACCTTCCAGACATCAAATATTTGTTCTCAACGGCCACCCAACCGTCATGGTTAAACATAGCCCAGAGCTCTTTGTGTGACAGCATCTGATCCGCCATCCCGCCGGTGGTTCCGGTTTCCTTTAAGGAGGAAAGAAGCTCCATACATTTCTTCGTAACCACGCGTGTCTGGGCGTTGGGGTAGATAGCCAGCTTGACTCCCGCTTCCTGCAACTCCTGTCGGGAGAGAAAGGGGCTTCTTCCCCCTTCCACATTGTTAAACAAAATGGGCACGTCGATATCCGCAGCAATTCTGCGCACCTCGTCGATACTCTCCGGGCTCTCGACAAAGATAACGTCAGCTCCGGCCTGAGCATAGAGCCGGCCCCGGCGGATCGCTTCGTCCAGTCCCGCCGCTGTCCGGGCGTCGGTCCGCGCAATGATAACCATGCCGTTCTCCTGGCGATTCTCATAGATGGTGCGGATACGGCTTACCATCTCGCTGTCCTCTACCAGTTTGCGCCCTAGCTCATGTCCACACTTCTTGGGAATCCTTTGGTCCTCAATCTGCACCGCCGCGATATCCAGCATCTCGAATTCCTTGGTTAAGCGGTACAGATTCAGCGGGGCCCCAAACCCGGTATCAATATCGACTACCATAGGAATCTGAATTGCGCCCCGGATATTCTGTACCACCTGACGCAGCTCCAAATAGCTGACAGTATTCAGATCGGGCATACCTGAAAGGGTCAGGGAGATACCGGAACCGGTGAGATAGACGGCGGGAAAGCCGGACCGCTCAACCATGACAGCCGTGATACAGTCATAGCAGCCGGGAATCTGTATGATATCTCTGCCCTTTAGCAAGGTGCGAAATTGTTCTGAATTTCTCATCGTTTTTCAAAACTTCCTTCTTGTTCTCTTATTTCCATTGGGCAATGATCGCATCTGTGCCACGTACAAGATAGCGCTTACGCATCAGCCAAAGCGCGTGTTCGTGAGCGCCCTCCACAGAGGTCGCCACCGCATCCTCCGCAACACAGGTGTAGTAGTTGTGGAACGCTGCGCCCATTACGGTCGCCAGGACGCACCCTTCCGTGGTACATCCACAGCAGACGACGGATTGGATTCCGTTGGACTGGAGAATCAAATCCAAATGAGTATGCAAAAAAGCATCCGGGCGAAATTTCATTACAACCGGCTCAAACCATCGTCCGCTTTCATCGTCATTACAAGGCTTGAGAGGCTCCACATGTTCCCACCCCCATGTATGAATGGTGGCGTAGGAGGGCGCTTTTCCGTCTCGGGTTTTGAAGGCCAGCCAGCCGCCATTGTCGCTCTGGCAACCGGGCAGCGTACTTTGCTGGATATGGACTACGAACACACCAGCCGCTCGAGCGGCGTCAAGAAGACGTTTGCAAGTGGGAATAATTGACTCTGTAGCGCCGCAGTCCCGGCCGCTTTGGGCAAATTTCCCCTCCGGAAGGCAGAAGTCATTCTGCATGTCAATCAGGAGAAGGGCCGTGTGGGTAGGATTCAATATTTGGGGAAGGTCCGTATCAGCGGGATCATTATACCGATAGCTGACCACCGGTCTCTTTTCGTACATAGTCCGCACCTCTCTTGTCCTAAAATTCCAGTCCGTACAGGGAGACATGCTGTTGAGAGCCATAAATATCATTGTCGCCAAAAGCCCCAGATGACAGCGGGCGCTGATAGGTAAATTTGAAGGCCAGAGCCGGCTCATAGAAGACGCACTCGTCCACTTGAACATCCTCAACGTGACACAGCTGGCACAGATATTCTCTATTCCAGACTCCGGAGGCCTTCATACGTTCAAACTGCTTCCTGTCATTAAAGATGACATCCAGGGTAAATCGGAATGGTCCCGCGTTTTTACTGCGGACAATGGCGTCCGCGTCCAATAGCTTCATAACAGATTCCCCCTACATCTGAATCCATGTGATGGGAAACGGGCTGACAAGGTTGTCCACAACCATCAGGTGGTACAGCGCAAACTCATAGCATGCGGGGACAGGGAATTCGGCGGGCGTATACAGAAACGCCAAATTCCCGCTGTTGGCCCGGCGACCACAAAAACCCATATGGAGAATTCCGGAGCGGGCCAAAGCGCAGACGGTGTTGGCCGTATCCTGATCCGAAGTGAGAACTTCTATAACCAAGCCAATCTCTTTGGGCGTCCAGATTTCAGGGTCCCGCTCCTTCATGATCTCGCCGGCTCCGTAGCGCCGGAAGATAATTCGGTAGTCTGTCCCGTCCGCGTACCGAGGCAAATCGCGCTTTAATTTGGCCCGGACCTTTTCCTCCACCTCAGCAAAATGTTCAATGACAAAGGGATCCCGAATGCCGGCCAGACAGATGCAGCGGTATCCGGCGTGCCGGGCGCCCTCCAGCTTCAGTGTAAGGCGCACGGGGGGCACATACCTTGTCCCGCGGACACGGACACTGCGGCCATTGTTTTCGCCGGTAAAGCTGCTGGCGCTCATATCCAAGCCGCCGCCGGGGAATTCTGTAGTAAAGGGCGTGGAGCGTTCATAGAGGGTATGGGCTGCCACTGTGTCCGGTTTGCATATCTTATTGGGGTCTGCGGGAGTAACCACGAAAGAATTCCCGTCAATGACTCCGAGCATACCGTCAGACTCCCTTGGCAGCGCCACCGCAGTGCCGCATTCAATAATTTTTCCCATATGATAGCTCAGCCCAACGTCCTCACCCTTCCAGATTGGATAGGCCGCAATAACAGCCGCATCATAAGCCCGGCCCCCCATAATGATATCCGCGCCGCCTTCCAGCGCCTCAATGTAGGGCTGAATCCCCATTTGGGCCACAATATGAACACAGTCGGTGATGTCTCTCTCCCGCAGCAGCGACGTTGTTTCGAAGTTCTCAATTCTTCCCTCCCGAAATGCCGTCAACACCGCATTCTTATCCAATTCGGCATCAATGCGGGCAACCTTGGGATGGATTTTCAGCTCCTGTATAACCTCATTCAGGATTTCCATCGCCCAATCCAGATGGGGTGACGCGCCCGATCCGCCAGCGGTACCAATCAGGATGGGAACGCCAGCTCTCTGCCCCGCCTGAACAATAAGCGTCAGGTCCCGCTTGACCATCACGCGGGAGGTAAAACACGTTCCGGACCCCAGATAGTAGGGACCAGGATCAACCGAGCCCGCATCAAGGGCTATGACATCAAAACCATGCCGCAAAGCAGCTTCCATGGAGCTCTCTGGAAAACCATAGCCCAACATACCAAGGGGCGCATATACCGTTACCATAAAAATCACCTCCTTTACAGCAGCGTTAGTCAAGCAACCTCAGCGCTTCCTCGATGTATTTTTTCTCCATAGCCCGCACCAAAGAGGTATCGGTGAATTCTTTGAAGGTTTCAAATGGCATAAGCTCCTCAAACCCGACACTTGTACCATGTTCCTTCAGATAGGTCAGGCCACGTTTCAGCGCATAGGCCGAGATAAGCGAGGTCAACATCGGGCAGCTGACGCGGGCTGCACCCAACTCCCTCAGCTCTTCAAAGGTCAGTCTTGGGGTACGTCCACCCTCCAGCATATTGATGCTGACGGGACCATGAATTTCCTGGATTGCCTTTTTAATCTCATCCACACTGGCTGGAGACTCCACAAATACCATATCAGCCCCAGCGTCTAAATAGGCGTTGCCTCGGCGGATGGCCTCGTCAATGCCGCAGACAGAGGCCGCGTCTGTCCGGGCGTTAATGACAAAGTCTGGATCCTCTCTGACGTCCACAGCCGCCTTGATCTTGCCAACCATCTCCTCCAGCGCAATGAGCTGTTTTCCCTCCATGTGTCCGCACCGTTTAGGCAGGCACTGGTCCTCTAAATTCATGCCGGCCGCACCTGTCTCCTCCAGCCGCTTGGTAGTCCACCAGACGTTGACCGCATTGCCATAGCCGGTATCCGCATCGGTCATAACAGGGATGCTTACCGCCCGGACAATATTGGAGGTGATGCGAACCACTTCCTCAAGGGAGGTAAAGCTGGCGTCTGTCATCCCCAGGCTGGAGGCGGAAATGCCAAACCCGGAAATCTGACAGGCCTGGAATCCGCACGCCTCCACAACGCGGGCGCTCAGGGCGTCGTACACCCCAGGACAGGGGAGCGCGTCCCTGCTGAGTAAAAGCTGTTTCAGCTGCGTCGTTTTTTTCATAATGCACAAATCCCTTTCGCATATTTCCTGCCGTCAGTGTAACATATTGCCGAGAGAAAATCTTTTCACTATTTTTTGAAATCATCATATTTTTTTACTTAAAATATACTTGTATTCAAAAATATTTTTTGGTATAGTAAAGTACAGATTTCATTTTACTACGGTTGAGAAGGAGAGAGGAAAGATGGAACAAAATGAACCATATGCGCATTTTTTAGAACGGTTCGAAAAGTATAAAAAAGAATATGCCAAACTGAAGGACGCCACCTACGCAGCGTTAAAGGATGCCATTTTGCTGAATCTGGTTGCGGAAGAAATTACGGAAAATGAAATCGCCGGGGTTCTCAACATTAGCCGTACCCCCATTCGAGAAGCGATGCTGCAGCTGGAACACGACGGCCTATTGGAGATTAAGCACGGCAAAAAGGCGAAAATTCGTTCCCTTACGCCAAAAGATATCAGTGACATTGCCATGATTCTAGATAATCTCCATCATCTCTCCCTTATGCTGTGCATAGACAAAGCGACAGTAGAGGATATTAACGCCATGGAGGAGACTATCGCCTTGATCCAGTTTTATACCAACCGAAAAGACTTTCACCGCCTCCATAAGTATAATTCCAGATTCCATGTTCAAATTGCGCGTGCGTCAGGAAATGTGTGGCTGGTAGATATCATGGATCGACTTCTTTCATATACTTCAGTATACCGGGAATACGCCCTGTCCCGCCCAAACCGCATGGAGTCCGCCAGCCAAGAACATATCGCATTGTTTGAAGCCATTTCCAGCCGGGATAAGGAGGAGGGCGCCCGCCTGATTCATGAGCATGTGCAGAATGCGTTTGATTTGAAACAGCCTTTAGAATCGGAATAAACAATTATGAACCAACCTTTTTACACCCCAGACAAAATCTGCCGTTTGATAGATTCCTACGACGGCGACCCCTTTTTTACGCAAAAATACAAGGCCATACTCTTAGCGCAGATGGATAAGGGATTGGATATTTTTGCCCATCAGGGAAAGGGGGGCGCCGCGCTTCTACGGATTACTGCACTTCTGTATGCCCAGGACCAATATATTTCCCACATTTTTCACCTGGCACAAGCGACACGTCTGATTTGCTGGTTTAATGAAACATATACGGTATCACAGGCTGAGTGCCTGCAAACAATCCTACAAATGACTTGCAGAAAGATCGAGACGCTCCATGATGAACGGGATATCTGGAAAAATCCCGCGCTCTGTGCGAGGGCGCTTCGCCAGATTGAGCGGGAATATCAGGATATTAACCTGAGCAGACTTTCTATCCGACTTAATGTGAACAGTGCATACCTTTCCCGTGTTCTTTCTCAAAGCTTAAAGGTCAGCTTTTTGGATTTGCTCCACTGCAAACGCATTCTGGCCGCAACAGATTCTTTCCTGCACACGGAAAAACGACTCCCTTTGGAGCAGCTTGCGGCAAATCTTGGCTATTCATCCGCCCACTATTTGTACTGCGTATTTAAAAAATACGTTGGGCTCACCCCCACGGAATGTCGACATCTTATGAAACAGTGAGATTCGCCTCTAGCATTTTATCAAGTTAGTAAATAGAAGTAGCACAAAGCGAAAATAAGTGGACATACGACAAAATAATGGAATCGTATCGCGCCACACCGCACACGATCTGCCAGATTGCGAATCCACTATTCCCTCATTCACGCATCCTGGTTGAATCTGGCTGAACTTGAAATCGGCATTCTTTCCAGGCAGTGCCTGTCCCAATCCCTGTCCTCTTTTGCCCTTATGGCTCGTCAGGTCAATGCGTGGACTTTACACAGGAATGCTGTTTGCTCTACTGTCCATTGGAGATTTTCTACCGCTGACACCAGCTGCAAGCTCAGAAAGCTTTATCCTGTTATCTTCTAACAACTCAGCCATTGTCAAAAAAATAGAAAATCCCCAAAGCCTTGCGGCTCTAGGGATTTCGTGGAGCTACTATCCAGATTTGAACCGGGGGCCTCATCCTTGCCAACTGCCATGGCAATATTTTTTGTATATTTTTCGCTTGTTTATAGCCGTTTTTGCTCCATTTCATTTGCTTTCCGACACTCTTTACAAACAGGGTTT
>JAAWGR010000011.1 GCA_022795445.1 Oscillibacter sp.
GTTAGCATAGGGCGGCATATGATGGCCCTGGACAGTATGACCCCGACGGAACAAAGCAACGCCTATCTGTGTGACAGGGCGCGTGCGCGTAAGATCATCCGGATGGTGGACTGGCTGAACAAATAGAAACTGCTTCTGGCGCTTACAAACCAGATGCGATTATGGGGGCAGAAGTCTTGGCAGACGTTCTGCCCATTTTTTACAAGGGAGGGAGTTTATGAAACGCGTCCTTTTATATGTTCGCGTCAGCACGGAGGAACAGGTTATCCATGGCCTGTCAATCGAAGCACAGACAGCAGCACTGGAAGCCTGGGCGAAGGAGAATCAGCACGAGGTTGCCGGCATATACACCGATGCGGGGATCTCCGCCAGGAAGCCTGCGTCAAAACGTCCGGAGCTGCAGCGGCTTTTGACGGATGTACAGGCGGGGAAAGGTGAGTTGATCGTCTTCACCAAGCTGGACCGTTGGTTTCGGAACATTGCAGAATACTATAAAGTCCAGGAGGTTCTGGAAAAATACCATGTCGACTGGCGGACGATCCAGGAGGATTATGACACCTCCACCGCCGCCGGACGGCTGAAGATCAACATTATGCTCAGCGTTGCCCAGGACGAGGCAGACCGTACCAGCGAACGGATCAAGGCGGTATTTGAGGTAAAACGCCAGAAACGGGAACCGCTGACAGGCGATTGCCCTACCGGTTATAAACTGGAAGGGAAAAAAATTGTGAAAGATCCAGAAAAGGAAGAGGCGGTTACAGCTTTTTTTAAAAAATATATGGAAAGCGGTTCCGTTTCAGCAGCTATGCAATGTGCTCAAGATTTGGGCTTGCACCTTTATTACCAATTAGCGCACAAAATGATTTCCAGTCCTTGCTATTATGGCTACTACTTTGGCGTCGACGGCATGACGCCGCCTTATCTTACTAAGGAGGAATTTGAAACCATACAAGCGACACGGAGAAGGGTTGTCCGAAAGACGGAAAAAAACCGCGTTTATCTGTTTTCGGGCCTTGTGTTCTGCGGCGAATGTGGTGGTCGGATGGGCGGACGCGTCAATACAAACCAAGCGTCCTTTTTTTACAACTGCACCTCGCATTATATGCGGATCACGGGCTGTACCAATAACCGCAACCTTTTGGAGCGAAAAATAGAAGCCCATTTAATGGATAGCATTGATGAAAAAATGAACACGGCAAAAGTAGAAGATGTTACCTTTCAGAAACGGGAGAAACAAAGAGATTTTTCAGCAGAAATTCGGGCGCTGCGCGTAAAATCTGAAAAAGTGATGGATTTATACATCAACAATTTGATTTCCTTAGAGGAATGTAAAAAAAGGGCTTCGGAATATGAAGAAACGATAAAAGGCTTGGAAGGAGCACAAAAACGGCAGAAAAAGACGGATTTCTCTAAGCTGGAAAAGGCGCTATTTGACGGATGGAAAAGTATGTATATTGACCTTTCAAAAGAAGAAAAGCGTGATTTTTGGAGGATTATCATTCGGGAAATCCGAATCTACAAAGACGGGCATATCGAGTATAATTTGAACCTTTAATTTTTTCTTAAAAATACTTCATAAAATAAATGCTTCGGTTGATGGACTCAAGTAAATAATAGGCATGGCGATTCCTCCTTAATGAATTTTATGGCAATCCGGTCAAAAGTGTGCTACACTGAAGGAAACTTGCCGTTGGAGGTCCATCCTATGAAAACAGAACGCGCTTTTCCCGCCGTCACCGTCACGCCCAAGTCGGAAGCTGCAATCCGCCGGGGCCATCCCTGGGTTTACGGCGCGGAAATCACCAACGCCTCTGGCACGCCGGAAAATGGGGGCTATGTGGACGTACTGGGGAAGAAAGGGCAGTACCTGGGCACCGGTTTCTTCTCCGAAGCGTCGAAAATCCGCGTCCGGCTGCTCACCCGCAACGCCAACGACCATTTTGACCGGGCCTTCTGGAAACGGAAGCTCCAATGGGCCTGGGACTACCGGAAAACCGTTATGGAACCGGAGGATTTAAACGCCTGCCGCGTCATTTTCGGTGAAGCGGACGCCTTTCCCGGACTGACGGTAGACAAGTTTCACGACCTGCTCAGCGTACAGGTCCTGTCTGTAGGCATGGAACGGGTGAAGGAGGAACTGCTGCCCATGCTGGTACAAATCCTGCGGGAAGATGGCCAGGAAATCCGGGGCGTGTATGAGCGTAACGATGCTGCCCTCCGGGAAAAAGAGGGGTTAAGGCAATACAAGGGCTGGTTTCCCCTGCCGGGAGAGCCAGCGCCGGAGACCGCGATGAGCGAGATTGTGGAAAATGGCGTCAAATATCTGGTAGATGTGGAAAACGGACAGAAAACCGGCTTTTTTCTGGACCAGAAGTACAACCGCCGGGCAGTGGCCCGTCTGGCAAAGGGCCGGACGGTACTGGACTGCTTCACCCACACAGGCTCCTTTGCCCTCAACGCCGCCCTGGGCGGCGCGGCCCATGTAACCGCCGTGGATGTGTCCGAAGCGGCGGTGGAGCTGGCTCGGGCCAACGTGGAGCGCAACCGCCTGGGCCGCGTGGTGGAGTGTATGGCGGCGAATGTTTTCGATCTCCTGCCCGCGCTGGAAAAAGAGCCTTCCCGGTACGACTTCATTATCCTCGACCCGCCGGCGTTCACCAAGTCTCGGAAGACCGTCCACAACGCTCTGGCTGGGTATAAGGAAATCAATTACCGCGCCATGAAGCTCCTGCCCCGCGGCGGATACCTGGCAACCTGCTCCTGTTCCCACTTCGCGTCGGAAGACAAATTTACCGCCATGCTCCAGGACGCCGCCAAGGACGCCTGCGTCCGCCTCCGGCAGATTGAGGCCCGGCAGCAGAGCTGCGATCATCCTATCCTCTGGGGAGTGGAGGAGACGAATTATTTAAAATTTTATCTGTTCCAGGTGGTTTAAACGGAGCTATCCGCCGCTGGGAGACGGCACGGAGGCCGGCGAAATATGAAAAAACGTAACAGGAGGTGGGGAAGGTGAAACGCTGCCTTGCCGGAGCCGGTATCGTCTGAAAAAAATCAATCAAAAGGAGAACCCAAACATGACGATATCGGATCAGAAAATCTACCCCCGCACGGGGGATCGGGAAACCGTCTACTTGAAGAGCGTTGTGACAGGTCCCTACGTAGTTGCCGGCGATTTTACGATGTACAATGATTTCGTGAAAGACCCGCGGGATTTTCAGCGGAACAATGTGCTGTACCACTACCCGGTCAACCAGGACAAGCTGGTGATCGGGAAGTTCTGCTCCATCGCCTGCGGCGCGAAATTTCTGTTCAACAGCGCCAACCACACTCAGACGTCCCTCTCCACGTATCCTTTCCCCATCTTTTTTGAGGAGTGGAACCTGGATATCAAGGACATCGCGTCAGCCTGGGACAACAAGGGGGATATTGTCATCGGCAGCGACGTGTGGATCGGCTATGAAGCGGTTATCCTGGCCGGCGTAACCATTGGGGACGGCGCCATCATCGGCACACGAGCAGTCGTAACCAAGGATGTACCGCCTTACACGGTTGCCGGAGGCGTCCCGGCGCGGCCAATCCGCAGGCGGTTTCCCGATGAAACGGTTGCCGCGCTGCTGGATTTGAAATGGTGGGATTGGCCTGTCGAAAAAATTGCGCAGAATCTTCCTGCCATCCAGTCAGGGAACGTGGAACAGCTGCAATAACGTCCGGACGGGAACCGCTTGCCGCATCCCCTCCAAATCCCCGGTGACGCGGAGAAAATACAGCGAACAAACCGTGTCTGCGGTAAACAGCAGCAGGAACGCGTAAGACCCCCATGCCGGAATCGCCTCCGCAAACACCGCCGCCAGAGGCTGTACAAAGTGTACGGCTCCCGCCGTCAATACGCCCCACGCCAGGGAAAACGGTAAACACACCCGCCCCGCGACGTTTCCAGGCACCTGGGAGTAGTCCCAGAACCAGACGCCGAGCAAAACTTCGCCCACCCAGTGATAGGCATATTCCACGGCTGTCGCAGCCAGCCCGCCCCAAACAGCCAGCGGGAACCATCCCATCGGCGGCAAGGCCAGCACCGCCAGCATCCCAAACCCATAGACTGGGCACAGCGGCAGCAGCAGGAAGCACCGCCGCTTCTGAGACTCCGCCCGGCTGAGGAGGGCAAATGCCCTTTCCAGCCCCCAGCCCAGGAAACTGTAGAACCAAAAATACCAAAGCCAATTTACCAAGCCAATCATCCCTCCCGTCACAGTCTCTCCCAGAAAAAGAGGGCTATCCGCCTCTTGCGCTGGCAGATGTTTCATGCTATACTTGTACTATCGCTTGATATAGTTGAAGCTCTTGAACATCCACAAATTGCGGATGTTCAGCCAGCGGGGCGAAGACCCGCTGGACGGGCTTTGCCCGTGTGTGTTGACTATAAAAACAGCAGTATCCTATGCTCCCTTTTAGAATTTATATATACAGTCAAAAAACAGGAGGTAATACGGGTATGGATACATGGGAAAGCCTGCGTACGGAATGCCTGGCCTGCCAGGGCTGTTCCCTGGCGGAAACACGGACGAACGTCGTGTTTGGCGACGGCGCGGAGAATGCGGAGATCCTTTTCATCGGGGAAGGCCCCGGCCAGCATGAGGACGAGCAGGGCAAGCCCTTTGTCGGCCGTGCAGGCAAGCTGCTGGACGATATGCTGGAAATGGTGGGCTTGGACCGGACAAAGGTGTACATCGCCAATATTGTCAAGTGCCGTCCGCCCGAAAACCGCGACCCGCTGAACGTGGAACAGGATGCGTGCATCGGCTGGCTGCGCCGCCAGACGGCGCTGCTCTAGCCAAAAATCATCGTCTGCCTGGGCCGCATTGCGGCGAAGGCCATTATCAAAAAGGATTACCGCATTACGGCGGAACATGGCCAGTGGTTTGAACGCAACGGCGTACAGATGACAGCAATCTACCATCCGGCGGCTCTGCTGCGGGACGTCAGCAAGCGGCCGGACACCTTTGAGGATATGAAAGCGATCCTGGCTATGGCCAAAGAAATCTGCGATCATACGGAATTTTAACAAGGTAAGCTCCGCATCCGGAAGAAACGGAATGCGGAGCTTGTTTTTTCCTTAGGGTTCGTTTCGCACGATTGTCAACCGCTTTTAAAAAATAGGTTGACAACTAGAAAGGATTGCGGTATGATTTCCCAGAAAACAAAAAGGAGGATTGATGCATTATGACTTCTACACCTTCCAAATCTGCTGCTGCATCCCGTCTGCGGACCTTAGACCTAACATATGTCGCACTATTTACCGTCTTGATGGCGGTGGGTGCCTGGATCTCAATTCCTGTGCCCGCGCCGTTGGTGGAGTTTACCATGCAGAGCTTCGCCATCTTCGCAGCCCTGACGGTCTTAGGCGGACGGCGGGGGACTTACGCCGTGGCGGCCTATCTGCTGCTGGGCGCAGTGGGCGCGCCGGTGTTTGCCGGATTCCACGGCGGGCTGGGCGTCTTGCTGGGGACAACCGGCGGCTACATCGTCGGCTTTTTTGCCCAGGCCCTGCTGTACTGGGCCATGACCGCCAAGCTGGGGGACTCCCTGCCGGTCAAAGCCTTGGCGTGCGCCGCGGGACAGTTTGTGTGCTGTTATGGCATCGGCACTGTCTGGTTCATCACCGCCTACACCCAGGCAAACGGCCCCATCAGCGTCCTGACCGCCCTGGGCTACTGCGTATTCCCCTTTATCGTGCCCGACCTGCTGAAGCTGGCGCTGGCACTGGCAATCTCCCGCCGGGTAAGCGGATATTTGAAATAAAAAGAAATTAGATCGTTTCCCGCAGCAGGCGGAGGAAGAGTTCCATCGCCGGGTTTTTCCACCGCCCCTTTCTCCAAGCGCATAGCGTCGGAAGCCGCAGCCCTGAAATCGGCGCGTCCAGCTCCACAAGCGTCCCGGCGGCAAGTTCCTCCCTGGCCACGAAGCGGGGCAGGAAGGTAAACCCCAGGTTGGACATGACACAGCGCTTGATTGTCTCAATGCTCCACAATTCCAAAGTGACATCCAGAACAATGTTCCGTTCCCGCAGGTACGCCTCCAAGCGGCGGCGGAAGATGCTGTCCGGCTCATCGGTGACAAGGGAAGCAGGTTTCACTTGGTTTGGCGTCGTAAAATCGGGACATGCGAAGTTCGGGGCGGCCAGGAGGATGATGTCGAACATCCCCAGGGATTCCACCTCCAGCGCCTCCCGGCTCCAATCCATATCGTAGCCTACGCCAAGATCGCAGTCTCCGGTGCGCACATTCTCCGGGATTTGCAGACAGTTGCGGCTCCGGATGATCAGCCGCGCCTGGGGCGCCAGCGCCCGGAAGGAGCGGATGACTGGCTGCATCTGGTAGCACAGCAGCGTTTCCGCCATGTCCACCCGGAGGGTACCTGCGGGGATGTGGTTGGACACGTTGATTTCCAGCAGGCGGTCAGCCGCCGCCAGCAGTTCCCGGGCCTGTACCAACGCCTGGCGGCCTACTTCCGTCAAGACCATCCGCCGTCCCACCCGTTCAAACAGCGGCACGCCGAGGGATTCCTCCAGCTGCTGAATCTGAGCGGTGATGGTAGACTGCGTGTAACCCAAGAATTCTGCCGCACGCTGATAACTGCCCCGGTCAACCACAGCCTGGAATGCCCGCAGGTTTTTCAGCTCCATTTCTAACGCCCCATTTCATCGATTTTTTCGATATTATATATCAATAACTTTCGCTTTTCAAATGAATTATTTTCTGTTATGATAGGCCCATCTTGATAAAGGATGTGCTTCCCATGCCGCTCTCGCTCCTGCCCTCGTTCCTGCTCTACTGCTATGTCGGGGCCATCACCCCTGGTCCTGCGAACCTCTGCTCCCTCTCCACGGCCCTCCGGTATGGCAGAGGCCTGGCCCTGCGCCAGTGGCGGGGACTGTTCGTGGGATTTTCCGTCATCTCCATGGCGGCGGTAGCAGTCACGTTCCTCCTGGGCACCCTTCTGAATCCGTATGTTGGTTACCTCTCCTGGCTTGGCGCGGCGTACCTCCTCTGGATGGCGTGGCATACGTTCCGCTCCTCCAGCGGCCCTGAGGGACAGGAGGCCGCGCAGCCCAGCTTCCTCACAGGCTTGCTGGTACAGCTTACCAATGTAAAAATCATGGTGTTCTGCCTTATGGCGTTGGCGTCCTATGTGCTGCCTTATAACCGTTCCTTCTGGGCGCTTCTGGCGGTGGGACTGTTCCTACCCTTTACTGGGCCGGTTGCCAACTTGGCATGGCTGTTTGCCGGAGCGGCGCTGCAAAAGTTGTTTGCAAACCATCGCCGGGCAGTAGACGCTGTGATGGCTGCGGCGCTTGCATTGTGTGCTGTCAGCCTGGTATGGCCCCATTGATCGGAAACATCCATAAATACAACATAGGGGCGGCTGTCAGCCGCCCCTATGTTCACCCGTCCTGTCCAGGACGGGTTTTTTGCGCCTCAAACAGCCAGCCTTTACAGGGTCCGATTCGCCATCGTTTCTACGGCTCTCCTGTGTACAGTTTTACAGCCTGTGCAGCTGTTTTGTAAGCCATCTTAACACGCTCCTGCCAGAAAATGCAAGAAAAGCCTTCTAAGTTTGTAGGTTGAAGCTGAAATTTCCAATCCTGTGCTCAGACCGTTTCCACTGGGAGGCCTGTTAACCAGCGCCGTACCACATCAAAGGCGTGGTTTGCCGCCAGCCCCTGGATACGGTCGCGCCGCCGCCGCCCGAAATCCACCTTCCGGCAGAAGGTCCCCTCGGGAGTCGCAAGGCCGATGTAGACGATGCCTACTGGCACCCCCCGTTCATCCGGGTCTGGTCCCGCCACGCCGGTGATGGATACGCCAATATCTGCGCCGGTAATCCGGCACACGCCTTCTGCCATAGCGCGGGCAGTTTCTTCGGACACCGCTCCGTATGTATCCAGGGTCTCCTGCGGCACGCCCAGTACGGCCCCTTTCACAGAGGTCCAGTAGCTCACCACACCGCCCCGGTAGACGGCAGAGGCTCCTGGGATGGCCGTCATGCGTTCCGCGACCAGGCCGCCGGTACAGCTCTCGGCGGTGGCAAGGGTCAAGCCTTTCAGGAGCAGCAGGCTGTGGCAGCACTCTGCCAGCCCGGAGACATCGACGCCGTAAACGACATCCCCCAGAGTTTCGCAAACCAGATCCCATACAGGGTTCAGCATCGCTTGGGCTTCTTCCTCGGTTGCGGCTTTGGCGGTAGCCCGGAGGCGGACTTCACCGGGCTTGGCGTAGGTGGCAAGGGTGGGATTTGTCATATGGGCCATTTTTTCGTGGAGCAGCTCGTCGATGGAGCTCTCCCCCATGCCGAAGGTCATGATATCCCGGGAGACGATCACCTCCTTGGACAGTTTGCGCAGGTAAGGTTCTCCGCACCGGCGGAGCATGGTGGTCATTTCATGGGGCGGGCCGGGGAACATGAGGACGTGGACGCCCTCGCACTCGAAGGCGCAGCCTGGGGCGGTACCGACAGGGTTGTCGAACACGGTACAGCCTTCAGGGAGTTCGGCCTGCTGGGTGTTGTTCTCCGGCATCGGGACATGGAGAGCGGATTCATAAAAGGTCCGGATGTCGTCCAGAATGTCCGGATGGAGCGTCAGTTTTTGGTGGAAGGTTTCGCAGATTGTCTGCTTGGTGAGGTCGTCATAAGTGGGGCCAAGGCCGCCGGTTGTGATAATGATGTCTGCCCGGCGGCGGGCGATGTCCAGGGCTTCCCGGAGGCGGTCGGGATTGTCGCCCACAACGGTGTGCCAGAAGACGTTGATCCCCAGTGTGGAGAGGCTTTCAGAGAGCACTTGGGCGTTGGTATTGGCGATGTTGCCGAGGAGCAGTTCCGTCCCTACGGCGATGATTTCAGCAGTATGTGACATAGAGAATCCTCCTTTTCCTATCCATTTTTCTGTGGACAATGCAGCTTCAAGACTTGCTTGCAAGCCTTTTTGAAATCTTTATAAGAACATGGAATTTTTTCTTGTTTTTCTTAAAGCAGGTCTTTATCCTTCTGAGACTCTCGTCATAGTCCTCTCTGGCGTCAGATTTCCTCTGACTGATTCGATCAATTTTATCCGCCATGCGCAGAATCGCAGCCTCCAGGGCAATCTTCTTTTTCGTTACGGTTTCACCCAAACCCACTGTTCGCCCTCCAGGGACCGTGCAAGCAAAGCTTCCACATCCAAGGCGGCCTCTGCCGCCCGCACGTCTTCGACACGGGGCCGGGTTGCCGGGTGGCGGGGGGTAAATACGGTGCAGCAGTCCTCATAGGGCAGGATGGAGGTGTCATAAGTCCCGATCCGCTGGGCGGTATGGATGATCTCCACCTTGTCTATGCCGATCAAGGGCCGCAGGACCGGCAGGGTGGTAACGTCCTCCGTAACGCACAGCGCAGCCATCGTCTGGCTGGCGACCTGTCCCAGGGATTCACCGGTGATCAGCGCTTTTGCGCCCGCCCGCTTGGCGATGGCTTCGGAAAGGCGCATCATGAAGCGGCGCATGATTAGAGTAAAATATTCTTCCGGGCAGTTTTTGCGGATTTCCTCCTGGATTTCCGTAAAGGGTACGATGTGTACCCGTAGGCGGCCGCACCAGGCGGTCAGGAGGCGGGCCAGTTCCATCACCTTATCCTGGGCCTGTTGGGAGGTGTAGGGCGGGGAGACAAAATGGACCATTTCCAGCTCCACGCCCCGCCGGGCCATCATCCAAGAGGAGACTGGGCTGTCCAGTCCGCCTGACAGCAGGCTGACGGCATGGCCGCCCATCCCCACCGGCAAACCTCCTGCGCCGGGGATGGAAGGGGCGTGGACATAGGCGTATTTCTCCCGGATTTCCACGAACACCGTCAAGTCCGGGCGGTGGACGTCTACCGCGACGTTGGGGAACGCCTCCGCCAGCTCGCCGCCTACGGCCTGGGAAATCTGGATGGAGTTCATGGGGAAATTTTTATCGGCCCGCTTGCTCTCCACTTTGAAGCTCTTAGCGGCGGCAAAGGCGTCTGCCAGATATGTTTTTGCCGTCTCGACGACGGCCTCCACGGTCTTTTCGCAGGGCACCGCCCGGGCCACCGATACCACGCCGAACACCTGCCCGCAGGCTGTCCAGGCGGCGTCCATATCGCAGGATTCGCTGACCGGCTCCACGTAGATCGTACTCTGCCGGAGATAGATTTGGAAGCTGCCCAGCCCCTTCAGGCGGCGGCGGACGTTGGAAGTCAAGCGGTCCTCAAAGGCGCGGCGGTTTTGACCCTTCAGCACCACCTCCCCCAGTTTCAGCAAAAGGGTTTCGTTGTTTTTCATAAAGTCCCTCCAAAAAATAGTTGTTACAGGCATGATACCACATTCCGGTTCCGGGGGAAAGGAAAAAATATGCCGGAATTGCGCAAAGCGAACCTCTTCAAAGGTCGCCCCGCAGGAGGAACAGCTGCAAGACCTTCTCTGCCAAGCGCAGTTCCCGGGGGGAGCAGCGGTCCAACAGGGCTTGGAGGCTCCCCTGATCCACGGACTCCTCTCCTTCACCGAACAAGATATATTCCATCGAGAGGCGGGAGGTTTTGGAAACTTTGATGAGGGTGTCAATGGACATCTGAGAGGTCCCCACCTCGATCTGTCCGTAATAGCCTGCGCCGATATCTGCCAGTTCCGCAAATTGTTCCCGGGTGAGGTTGAGACGGTTCCGCTGCTTGCGGAGCCGCTGGCCGGCGGCGGTGCGCTCCTGTTTTGTCATGGATGATTCTGCTCCTTTCAACATGTTTTGTCACAGTCTATCCTTGGATCGAGAGATACAAAATATGCGAAAAGATATTGATTTTTGTTATTTTTTAGCGTATCCCGCAAGGTATAAAACCTTGAATCCCTTGCGCTGCAATAATTACACGGAATTCGCAAAATTCAAGTTTTGTTATCAATAATTGTAACAAAACGATTTGGAAAAATCCTGCAAATTCCGCCCAGACCGCTTGAAAACGCGAGGTGTCCAGGCGCTTGTTCGAGTCACGTGATTTGCTATACAAGTGTAACATGCAGGCGCGCCTTGTGCGCGACGGATGGAGGGTCCGTTATGCAGGAATACGTCGTCAACCGCCCTGACGAGGGGGCTATGAACCGCATTTTAAACCAAAATCCCAGCACCGCAACCAAAACAATTTTACGTTTGGCGTGGCAGGCCGGGCTGCTGCGGGACGAGATTCAGCGTCTCACATGGGAGCAGGTGGATTTTTTAGACGGTAAAATTGTCCTGCCGGACCGGAGCGTTCCGCTGCCGGACGAGCTGTCCCAGTGGCTTTGGGCCCTGCGGGACGGCCGGGACCGGCGTTTGGAAACCGTTGTGCTGTCGGACCGGGACCAGAAACCGCTGACGCCCCAGTCCATCTCCCGCCTGGCGCGGACGGCCCTGGATAAAGAGGGTCAGGAAAAAGTCCGCCTCATTGACCTGCGGCATGATTTTGTTCTGCGGCAGCTGGAAGAGCATGATTGGCAGTATGTTTCCCGGATCACTGGCGTCGAGGCGGCGGGACTGAACGTCCATTTTGCGGAGCACTTGGAAACAAAGCAGATTTCAACCCGTATTCACCGGGAAGCGCCTATGCAGGTCGATGAGTTTGCACTGTGGAAGCTGCTGCGGGCAGAGGGCGTTTCACCCGCGGCGGTTACGCTGTGGCTGACGTGGCAGCTGGGGCTGCAATTGGAAGAGATTGTCGCCCTGCGCTGGGAGCAGGTGGATTTCCGGCAGGAAATGATTTTCCTGGAACGGGACCAGCTGGCGATGACGGCAGGGATCTCGGCGGTGCTGCGGGAGCTGCGGACGCAGGAACCGGAGGCGGAGTATGTGCTCACGTCGCCGCGGAGCCGGCAGCCCTATGACCGGACACGGCTGAGCAAGCTGGTGCGGGCGGCCCTGGTGAAGGCGGGGCTGGACGATTTGTCGCTGCGGGATTTGCGGATGGATTGCGGCTTCCGTACCGGAGGCGAGGGGAAGATTATGGCTTTTGTGCAGAAGAACCACGCGATTACGCGGAACGAGGTTATGGAACTGCTGCAAGTCTCCCGCACAACGGCGTATAACCGGCTCAAACAGATGGTAAAGCGCGGAAAGCTTACCCAGGTAGGGGCGCGGTATTATTTGCCCGAGACCGTTGTGCCGCCGGAGCGGCAAGGTGAGGTGATCCTGGGGTATTTGGAGCGGGAAGGGTTTGCTTACCGCCAGGATATTGCCCGGATATTAGGGATTGACGCTTCCCAGTGCCGTCCGATTTTACAGAGGATGATGACCATGGGGCAGATCATGCAGCAGAAGCAGAAGTACATATTGCCCCCGCTGACGAAGGAGGGGTAAGGACTTAAAAAACACAGGTTTTGCACGATATAGTTGAAGCACTTGAACATCCGCAAATTGCGGATGTTCAACCAGCGGGACAAAGACCCGCTGGACGGGCTTTGCCCGTGTTCCTCAACTATGAAGTCATACACACAACCGCTTACACGGTCCCTGGCGGCAGTTATACTGCCGCCAGGTTAAAAAGAATCATTCTGATTCTTTTCAAGTGTGTCGCCTATATTCTGGAATGACACTGCGCAGCCCTTCTGCAAAGGAGGGCTGCCTTTTTTTAAAAAATGAATGAAAATCAAAAATCTTGGGATTCTATCTCCGAAAGACCCCACACGGTCAAGTGTGAAAAGGAGTGATCACTTTTGGAGACGGGAATCCATAATACTTCCGAGATCGGGAGGTTAAAAAAAGTGCTCCTGCATCGCCCGGGAGCAGAGCTGGAAAACCTGATGCCCGAATACTTGGAACGGCTGCTGTTTGACGATATCCCCTATCTGCGCGAAGCGCAAAAAGAACACGACGCATTCGCCGACTGCCTCCGTCAGCAAGGCGTAGAAGTCGTCTACCTTACTGATCTCGTCGTTAATTCCCTCACTTCGGACGAGGTCCGCAGAGACTTCATCCAACAGTTTCTCAATGAGTCCGGCGTACAGGACCAGC
The DNA here is from genome assembly GCA_022795445.1 of Oscillibacter sp. GTDB lineage: Bacteria > Bacillota > Clostridia > Oscillospirales > Oscillospiraceae > Oscillibacter. The sequence continues at coordinate 13,017 of JAAWGR010000011.1, forward strand.
GTACCCATGAACTTCTCTCCGATTACTTGGGCAAGATGCCCGACAAAGAGATGGTTTCTGCCATGATGGCCGGCGTGCGCAAGAGCCAGCTCCGCCAGGAGAGCGGCAAGCTGGGCGATTACCTCTCCGCTGCGGAGGATGAATATCCCTTTGCCGTCGACCCCATGCCCAACCTCTATTTTACCCGCGATCCCTTCGCCACAATTGGTACTGGTGTCTCCATCCATAAGATGCACACCGCTACCCGAAACCGCGAAACCTTATTCGGCAAATTTATTTTTGAGCATAACCCGGAGTATATGCACGCTCCCCGCTGGTACGACCGCGGCGAAGTCTCCTCCCTGGAAGGCGGCGATATCCTGATCCTCAGTCCGGAGGTCCTGGCCGTCGGCATCTCCCAGCGTACCCGCGGAGACTCCATTGACACCCTTGCGGAAACCATCCTTTCCTATAACAAGACGAATTTTAAGAAAATCTTGGCGTTCAATATTCCCAAGACCCGCTCCTTCATGCACTTGGATACGGTTTTTACGATGGTTGACCGGGACAAGTTTACCGTCCATCCGAATATTTTGAACCGCATCACCGTGTTTGTTATGGAGCTGGATGAAAACCGCAAGATGAAGATTGAGCAGGAGGACGCCCGTCTGGAGGATATTTTGAAGGAACATCTTCGTCTGGATCATGTGACCTTGATCCCCTGCGGGCAAGGCAGCGAGATCGATGCCGCACGGGAACAGTGGAGCGACGGCAGCAACACTTTGGCCATTGCTCCCGGCGAGGTTGTTGTCTACTCCCGCAACTATGTTACCAACCATTCCTTGGAAGATGCAGGCATTCGCGTCCACACCATTCCCAGCGCCGAGCTCTCCCGCGGACGCGGCGGACCCCGCTGCATGTCTATGCCTCTTTGGCGGGAAAATCCCTGAACGCGGGGGCTTTTTTGAGGCTCCCGCCTCAAGCTCCGGCGCGGGGTCCCGCCCCACACCCCGCAAGCCTTGAAAAAGGCTTGATCCAAATTCTAATTAAAGGAGAACCAAATCATGGCAGTTAATTTGAAAGGCCGCAGTTTCCTGACCCTTGAGGACTTCACCCCCACAGAAATCCGTTACCTTTTAGACCTTGGCCACGCACTGAAGGCCAAACGCCGCGCCGGCATTTGCGAACCCACGATGAAGGGGAAACACATTGTTCTGCTGTTTGAGAAGACCTCGACCCGTACCCGCTGTTCGTTTGAGGTAGCCGCCACGCAGGAGGGCGCTCATGTCACGTATTTGGATGCTGGCAGTTCCCAGATGGGTAAGAAGGAATCCCTGGAAGACACGGCGAAGGTTCTGGGCCGGTTTTTTGACGGCATTGAGTACCGCGGCTATGCCCAGTCCGTTGTGGAGGATTTGGCCAAGTGGGCAGGCGTACCGGTTTGGAATGGTTTGACCGACGCCGACCACCCCACCCAGATTCTGGCGGATATGATGACGATTGAGGAGCATTGCAAGAAGCCGCTGAACAAAGTGAAGATTGTGTTCCCTGGCGATGTGCGGAACAATATGTGCTATGCCTGGATGATTGGCGCGGCGAAGATGGGAATGCATTTTGTTGGGCTTGGCCCTCAGGAGCTGGCAAAGGAGATGGATCACGAACTGGTGCAGCGCGTATTTGCGGAGGCCCGTAAGAACGGCGCGCTTTTGGAGATTACCGATGACAAGAACGCAGTTCGGGATGCAGATGTGATCTATGGTGATATCTGGGCCTCCATGGGTGAGGAGGAGCTGATCCCCAAGCGTGCGGAACTGCTTTCTCCCTACCGTGTGACAGAGGAGACCTTGGAGGCCACTGGGAATCCGGATGTGCTGTATCTGCACTGTTTGCCTTCTTTCCACGATTTTGAAACGAAGCTTGCGAAGGAGTGGAAGGACAAGGGCGTTGATATCCGGGAAGTTACGGATGAGGTATTCCGCAGCCGCCACAGCGTCGTGTTTGACGAGGCAGAGAACCGAATGCATTCCATTAAGGCTGTGATGGTTGCAACTATTGGAAAATAACAGGGGAGGGAAATCCCTTTGAAGGAACCCAAATTCCGTATGCCTACGGCGTACACTATCCTGTTCCTGCTGATTATAGCTGTTGCTGTTTCCACCTGGCTGATTCCGGCGGGAGCGTATGATTATGCCGACGGCGTGCCAATCGCCGGCACGTACCATGCCGCAGACCCGAACCCTCAGGGGGTCGGAGATGTGCTGAAAGCAGGTTTTTCCGGTTTTTATGACGCAGTGGATGTCTGTGTGTTTATCCTGATGGTTGGCGGCTTCTTGGGCGTGGTGATGAAGACCGGCGCAGTAGACGCAGGCGTCAGCAACATCATACGCCTTCTGGGCGGGCATGAAAAGTGGCTGATTCCCATTTTGATGCTCCTGTTTGGCCTGGGCGGCACCACCTATGGTATGTGGGAAGAAACTATGGCTTTCTATCCGCTGTTGATCCCGGTTTTTCTGGCGGCAGGCTATGACGCGGTAGTTGGCATTTCGGTTATCCTCCTGGGCGCAGGCGCAGGCGTGATCAGTTCTACGGTCAATCCCTTTGCAACAGGCATCGCCGCAGGCTTTGCGGGAGTCTCTCTGGGAGAGGGCATTTTTCTCCGCGTAATTCAATGGATTGTGTTTGAGAGCGCAGCCATTTGGTTTGTGATGGCCTATGCGGCCCGGGTGAAGAAGAATCCTGCGAAGTCGGTCGTAGGCGTTGGCGCAGGCAAGATTTCCGCGAATATGGAGGAAACCACAGAGTTTACTGCACGGCGGAGAGTGATTATGGCGGTTTTTACCTTGGTCTTTCTGGTCATGGTTTACGGTGTCATTCCGTTTGATGAAATGGGCCTGCCTCTGCCGGTTTTAGGCTGGTGGTTCCCGGAGCTGAGCGCTTTGTTTTTGACAGGCGGCGTGATCGTGGGGCTGATCGACCGGATGCGGGAGGACGAGATTGCGGAGACGTTTGTTGCAGGCTGTGCAGACCTGTTAGGCGTAGCGTTGATTATTGGCATCAGCCGCGGCATTACGGTGCTGATGAATGACGGCGCGATTACAGACACCGTATTGCATTGGGGTGAGGATGCGCTGTCGAATACAGGGCCAATCAATTTTGTCTTGCTGGCGTATCTGATTTATATGCCCCTGACCATACTGATCCCCTCATCTTCCGGTCTTGCAACGCTGTCTGTGCCGATTATGGCGCCGCTGGGCCGTTTTGCCGGGGTAGGGGGCGATTTGGTCGTGACGGCATTTCAGTCGGCCTCCGGATTGGTGAATCTTATCACCCCCACGGCTGCCGTGGTGATGGGCGCGTTAGCCCTGGGACATGTCCCGTATGACCGCTGGGTCAAGTATGTTTGGAAACTGATTTTGTATTTTTTCCTTTTGACGATGGTTTTCCTGATCATCGGTGTCCTGCTCGGATAAGCAGCGCGGCATGGCGTCAGCCATGCCGCGTTTTCCTGCGCAGTATCTTTCCCTCTACGGGCGCAAAACGGGACCGCCCTTTCAGACGGTCCCGCTCAAGTGCGTGCGGTTTAAAATTCGTAATCAACAGCTGCCCGGTCCTTCCGGATGGACTTGCAAAGCGCGGACACAGCCTGATGCCGGGGGTCCTTTTTGTAGGCTTCCAACGTTTCCAGGCTCTCGAACTCGCAGACGCACACCGCGTCGTAGTTGTCATTCCCGACGCTGACCGCCACCTCGCTGCGCAGCAGCTGGGGCAGTACGCCTTGCAGGCCGCGGAGGCCATCCAGGAATTTTGCCTGCTCGGCCTCGGTGCCGGGCCGGAATTTCCACATGACAATATGACGGATCATCGTGCCGCCTCCTGTTTCTGGTTGTATGCCGCAATTCCCAAGCCCAGCAGCTCGATGGAGCGCCGCAGATCGTCCGGGTTGGTGACGTAAGCGATCCGGATCTCGCTGCGGCCCAGGCCTGGGGTTGCATAAAAGCCCTCGCCGGGGGCGTACATCACCGTTTCACCGTTATCCTCAAATTCTTTCAAGAGGAAGGATTGCAGCTTGTCGGCGTCGTCCACTGGCAGGGTGGCCATGAGGTAGAACGCGCCCTCGGGGGTGCTGAACTGTACGCCGGGAAGCTTTGACAGGCTTTCCACCACCACATCCCGGCGGCGGCGGTATTCCTCCCGCACCTTAGCGCAGTATTCGGGGGTCATCGCCTGGTAGAGCGCCGCCGCGCCAAACTGGTCCAAGGTTGCGGCGCAGAGCCGTCCCTGGCAGATTTTCAGCGCATGGGAGATCAGTTCCCGGTTGCGGGAGATCAGCGCGCCAACCCGTGCGCCGCAGGAGGAGAAGCGTTTCGAAACGGAATCGATGACTACGACGTTTTCCGCCGCGTCGGCAAATTCCAGCATCGAGCTGAGGGCTTCGCCGCTGTAGATAATTTCCCGGTACACTTCGTCGCTAACAAGGAATAGGTCATGCTCCTTGGCGATGTCCACTAAGACTTGCTTTTCAGCGTTGGTCAGCACGGTACCGGTAGGATTGCCGGGGTTGGTGACCAGGATTGCCCGGGTATGTTCGTTGATCAACGGCTCGATCTTTTCCCTGGAGGCATAGCGGTAGCCCTCGCCGGGCACGGTGGGGATTGGGCGGACGCGTCCGCTGGAGACGTTGATGAACGTGGTGTAATTAGGGTAAAAAGGTTCTGGGACAAGGATTTCATCGCCCTCCTCCAGGATACAGGCCATAACCGCCTGCAAAGCTTCGCTGCCGCCGACGGTAACAAGGATATCCTCTGTGGAGAGGGGGATTCCGATATTCTGGTAATACATTTGGATTGCCTGCAGCAGCACCTCCACGCCCGGGGAAGGGGAGTAGGCCAGGACGGCGCTGCCGAAATTCCGCACGGCATCGAAGAACGCCGGGGGGGTTGGGATGTCCGGCTGCCCAATATTCAAGTGATGGACTCGGCGGCCCTTAGCCTCTGCCGCAACCACATATGGATGGAACTTGCGGATGGGCGAGAGGGAACACGCTTCAATATGTTTGGAAAATTTCATCCAATCTTCCTCCTGATATGCGAAGCCTAGCAAAAAGTGCGAATGTTTTCCAGTCCCAAATCACGGACATTTAATTATTGTAGCATATTAAAGATATCTGTCAACACTTTTTGCAAGGAATTGGAGGAAACGGCAGGAAACGAAAACAACACAGCCGTTTTTTCAGCGTTTGTTCTTACCCAGGAAGCGCAGGAGGTACAGGAATAGGTTGATGAAATCCAGGTACAGCTGCAAAGCGGAAATGATAGACGCCCGTTCCAGCATCGCTTGGTCGCCCTGGAAGGCCTGATAATAAGCTTGGATTTTCTGGGTATCATAGGCAGTAAAGCCCATAAAGACGGCGATCCCAACCAGGCAGACCACCCGGTCCATCATCCCAAGGGGCAGGAACAGGGACAGGATTCCAAAAAGGATCAGGAACACCAGCCCGCCGATGAGGATGGGGCGCAGGCGGGAGAGGTCGGTTTTGGTGAAGTAGCCATAGAGGGCCATACCGCCGAAATAGACGGCCGTCATGGCAAAAACCAGGACCAGACTGGTCATGCTGAAGATCAGGAAGTAGGCGGAGAAGACGACGCCGTTCAGGACCGCGTAGGCGAAGAACAGGGCACGGGCGGTCCCTGGCCGCAGATGCTGCAAGCGGGCCGAGAGGAACAACACGACAGCCAGCTCTGCAATCAGCAGAAGGATATGGAAGTAAGGGATTGCGAAGACGTAAAAAATCGCCCCAGTCATATAGCCGCCGATGGCAACGGCAAAGGTGGCCAGCAGGCCCAGGAACATCCAGGTAAAGGTTTTGACGGTGTAGGAACTGAGGGATTCCTGCATTTGCAGATCATTTTCCCACATAATAAAAGACCTCCTTACATTCCGGCGCGTACCGCCGGGAAATTTACTTTTATAATAGCACAAGATTTCCTCTTTGTCCAGGGCTTACAGCGTTTTCAGGAACCGTTCGACCCGTTCCAAGCCCTGGTTCAAATCCTCATCCGAATAGCAGTAGGACAAGCGCATAAAGCCTTCTGTGCGGAAGTATATGCCTGGGACCAAGCCCACGAGACCTTCTTTCAGCAATTTCTCGCAGAAAGACAGGGAATCCAAGCCGCAGCTTGGAACGCGGGCAAACAGATAAAATGCGCCCTCCGGTTTTTGCGCCTCCAATCCCATCGCCTGTATGCGCTGGCAGACCAGGTTCCGCCGTTTCCGGAACCGCTCCACCATAGGAGCAGTATCGGTTTCCAGCGCTGCGGCGCAGGCGGGCTGGATAAAGGCCGGAGCTGAGGCAACGGCATATTGATGAAAGACCTGCATCCGCTGTTTGATAGGGGCGTCCGCGAGGCAGTAGCCCGCCCGCCAGCCGGTCATGGCATAGGGCTTGGAAAAGCTTTGGATGACGATAATCCGGTCCCGCATATCCGGATATTCGGCAAAGCTGTGATAACAGTCTGTATAAACCAGCGTCCGGTATACGTCGTCACACAAGACGAAAATGGGCTTGTCCTGGAGAACGCTGTGAATGGCGTCCAAGGTTTCTTTTGTGTAGATGCAGCCGGTGGGGTTATTGGGCGAGTTGAGCACCAGCGCCTTGGTCTTTGGCGTGACAGCAGCCTTCAGCCGCTCGGGGTCGACCTGAAAGCCGTTCTCCTCCGTCGGCAGCAGTACTGGCACACCGCGGCACAATTGTGTGACCGCCTCATAAAGACTGTATGCCGGGGTGGGGATAATCACCTCATCGCCGGGGTTCAGGATGGTGGAAAACGCGATGAAAAGCCCTTCGGTCGCGCCGATGGTAAGGATGATCTCATCAGGGGCGTAGTGCAGGCCGTGGGTCTGTTCCTCAAACTTCGAGACGGCTTCCAGAAGGTATGGATAGCCGTTGTTTGGAGGATAATGGGTCATATTTGCGTCCAGCGCAGCTTTCGCAGCCTCTTTGACCGCCTCTGGGGTGTTCTGGTCCGGTTCGCCGATGGTGAGGGAACAGGCTCCCGGCGTATTCCGCACCAACGCGGTAAAACGCCGGATGCCGGAGAGCTGTACACCCTGTACGGCGCTGTTTAGCACAAATTCCATCCAGAATGCTCCTTTCCTCTCCCACAATGCTCCGCGGGGAACGCCGCTCCTGCGGCGTCCTGGGGCTCAGCGGTCGCTGGGAATCCAGCAGTCCTGAAAAATCAGGTCGTCAATATCGTCCATTCTGCCCACGCCCATCCTCCTTTATCCGATAGACTATTGATCAGTCTATGCGCGGGGATGCAAAATATTGCATGGACTTTTTCCTTCACAAGTGGAAATTTACCGTATTTTTTGTAAAATCACGTCACTTTTAATACCGGCTGTATACCGTTGTCAGCTTATCGTCAATGAACTCTGACAGGTTTCCCCACCGCGTCCAGCGCAATTTCCCCTGGGCACGGAATTCGCAGGCTGTATAATCCTTGCTCTCCGGGTCAACGCTGGTCAGGATTACAATCCGTTCAGAATCGCCGGATTTGATATGGATTAGATCCCCTGCCTTCAACGTGCGCCATGTCCAATACTGCTTGACCTCAGCGTCCTCCCCAAACAGGTAATCGCTGACCGCCATTCCAAACGCCAGGCAGCCCGAGCCGCTGCCCAGCTTAGGGGAACGGTAATCATAGCGCGGGTCCCTGCTCCAAACCATCTCATCCGGACACACCGCTTTCACCACCGCCAGAAGCTCCTGCAAGTTCTCCTCGGTGATCTCCTTCCCATTCGAGAGGCAGCTGCCGTCCTTGTGAAGAGGCGTGTCCGCATTGATCCGGCTCATCATCTTCTGCACCGTCTCGCCCCCCTGCAAACCGAAAACCGGAGCGCCGGCGGCTTCCGCCAATTCCGCAGGGATATCCCGCAGAAGGTCCTGCAGCCGGGCCAGGACGACGCAAGCCTGGGCCCGGGTCACAGTCGCGTTTCCGTTAAAACGCCCGTCGGTCTGGCCCCGCATCAGGTTCACCGTATAGCACGCCACGACGGCTTCCCGATAGCGGATCGGGATGCCGCCCCAATCATCGAGGGCATTCTTGGCAGTCTCCTGCGCCTCCGTATCGACGGCGGCCCTGCCGTCCAGCAGACAGTACAGCATCTGCGCCATATCATAACGGGCAAGGGGCCGGTTGACAAAATCGCCCCAAGCTTCCCCGTTGGCTTGGTAAGCCGTCTCCAGGCTGGTGCCTGCCAGGGCCGGGAGGCAGGCGTTCAGGGCGCGGGTCTGCCGGGAAAGTTCCTCCGGTTCTTCCGCCAGCGCGTCCGCCAGGACAGAACGGGATAAAAAGGCGCAGAACTGGGCGGCCGTCACCTGGCTGTCCGGGTGGAAAGAGCCGTCCGCGTAGCCGGTAACGACGCCCTCCGCCGCTGCTTTCTCAATGGGAGCGAAAGCCCAATGGTCGCTGGACACATCCGAAAAAATGGATTCTGCGGCCAGGGCGGTGAGCGTCAGGCAGCAGAGCGCCAACAGGAAAAGCAATCCTTTTTTCCACGCAGTAATGATCTCCTTTTATGATTTTGCCATATCATAGCACAATCCTGGGAAAACCACAAGAGCCGCTTTTTAGTCCGGGATCATTCCGGGTAAAGCGCACGCCGTTCGGGCATCTGCAAACGCTCCGCGCCGCAGGCGTCCCCACACTGCGCCGGAATGCAATGAAAAACAAGGGCTTTACCTCTTTTGCATTTTCTGTTATACTATTATGAATTATATTCATCTTGTGGTGCGAGGAGGGTCATCTTTGTGAAATATAAAAGATGGAACGTCGGCTCCCCGGTGGACGCGGACGTGGAACGGCTCTGCAATGCCGGTTATTCTTACTTGTTATCATCCGTACTGGCTTCCCGGGGCGTAACGTCCCCAGAGGCGGCGGCGGAATTTCTGGAACGGGACCGGAATCTGTCCCTTTCCCCCATGCTGATGCGGGACATGGATAAAGCAGCCTCCCGTATCCAGCAGGCAATCAACACCGGCGAGACCATCGCCGTATTTGGCGACTATGACGTGGACGGCATCACCTCCACCGTCATGCTTTTAGACTACCTGAAAAGCTGCGGCGTCAACTGCCTGCGGTTCATCCCCCACCGGATCGAAGACGGCTACGGCCTGTCCTGCGACGCCATCCGGGGCCTGCGGGAGAAAGGCGCGACGCTGATGGTCACCGTAGACTGCGGCATCACAGGCAACGAAGAAGTTGACTATGCCAACTCTCTTGGGCTGGATGTCGTCGTCACCGACCACCACGAGTGCAAAGAGGCCATCCCCAATGCCGCCGCCGTGGTGGACCCCCACCGTCCGGACTGCCCCTACCCCTTCAAGCATCTGGCGGGCTGCGGCGTAGCGCTGAAGCTCATCCTGGCCCTGGGGGGCGAGAACCGCGAGGACGCCCTGTTCGCCCGGTACTGCCCCCTTGCCGCTATCGGCACCATCGCCGACGTCATGCGCATGGAAGGGGAAAACCGCACTATCGTCTCCTGCGGCCTGGAGACCTTGGAACACTCCGACTTTGTTGGCATCCATGCGCTGCTGAAAGAGGCGGGCCTTCTGGGCAAGCCCATTACCTCCACCCAAATCGGCTTTGTCCTCTCTCCCCGAATCAATGCCGCCGGACGCATGGGGGAAGCGGACCTTGCCGCCGACCTTCTGGAAACCAGCGACCCCGCCCGTGCGGAAGAACTGGCCCGCGCCCTCTGCGAGCTGAACCGGGAACGCCAGGCTGTGGAACAGACCATCTGCGCCGATGCGGTGGAACAGATCCAAAGCCTCCGCAGTGAGGAGCGGAGCGCCCTGGTCCTTTCCAGCGACCACTGGCATCAAGGCGTGGTGGGCATCGTGGCCTCCCGCCTGTCCGAAAAATATTCCTGCCCCAGCTTTATGATTCATTTAAAAGACGGCGTGGGCCGGGGTTCCTGCCGTTCTTACGGCGGGTTCAACCTCTTCTCCGCCCTGGAATCCTGCGCCGACCTCCTGGACGGCTTCGGCGGCCACGAGCTGGCCGCAGGCTTCACGATCCCAGAGGCCAACATCGACGCTTTCCGCGTCCGCATGAACCGCTGTGTCCGCAGCGTCTCCGGCGGCGGGCTGCCGGTCAGCTCCCTGAATGTGGACGCCGCCGTGGCCTCCCCCTGTGAGATGACCTTGGAGCAGGCCGACGAGCTGAGCCTTTTGGAGCCTTACGGGGCCGGGAACCCCCGTCCGGTGTTCGCTCTCCTGGGGGCGACGGTGGACGCGATCCAGGCTGTGGGCCAGGGACGGCACCTGAAACTCCGGCTCTCCAAGGGCGCCAGCCGGTTTGACGCCATTTTCTTCTCCACTACCGAAGCCGAGTGCGGCATCCCCGCCGGCAGCCGGGTGGATGCGGCCTTCTACCTCCAGGCCAACACCTTCCGGGGCGTTACGACGCTGCAATTGCAGCTGATCGACCTGCGTCCCTCCCTCACCCCCAGCCGCAACGAGGCAGATTCCCTGGAACTGCTGGACCGCCTCCTGTCCGGTGGGCACATCACCCCGCAGGAAACCCTCCGGCTCCGGGCAGGGCGGAACCAGTACGCATCCTGCTGGATCGCGCTGGAACGTCGTCTCCGGCAGGGAAAGGCGGAGGAGGACCGCCTGCCGTACCTCCGCTGCCTGGCGGCCCAAACCGGAGGCTGTGAAAGCTTTTTGCGCACAGCCCTTGCGCTGGAAGTCTTCCGGGAGCGGGGACTGATCTCCATGTCCTGCCAGGGAGACCGCCTGACGCTGAGCTTGGTGCAATTCCAGGGGAAAGCGGACCTGACCGCCTGCCCCTATCTTCTCCGGCTGCATAACGCGGCTGGAAGCGAGGTGTTCTGACATGACCATACAGGAGCAGTATGAACTGCTGGAAAAAACCGTCCGGGGTTACAATACCGGCGCTGATTTCAACGCCATCCACGCCGCGTATGAATATGCGGAGAAGTGCCACGAGGGGCAAAAACGCAAGAGCGGGGAACCCTACATCATCCATCCCCTGGCCGTGGCTCAGATTGTGGCGGAGAACCTGAAGCTGGATTCCGAATCCATCGAAGCCGCGCTGCTGCACGACGTGATTGAGGACACTCCCGCCACCCACGGGGACGTTGCCAAGCGGTTTTCTCCCACCATCGCCGACCTGGTGGAGGGCGTCAGCAAGCTGACGCGGATCCAGTATGCCACCAAGGAAGACGAACAGATGGAGAACCTGCGGAAGATGCTCATTGCGATGAGCAAGGACATCCGGGTGATCCTGGTGAAAGTTGCCGACCGGCTGCACAATATGCGGACAATGGAGTACCAGTCTCCGGAGAAGCAGAAGCAGAAATCCCTGGAAACCATGGAGATTTACGCGCCCATTGCCCACCGGCTGGGGATGCAGCGCATCAAGTGGGAACTGGAGGACCTCTCCCTCAAGTACCTGGACCCAGTGGGATACCATGAGATCGTCACCAAGATCAGCGCCAAGAGCCAGGAGAACGACGCCTTTTTGCAGCGCACCTCCCTGGAGATCGGCGACCGGCTGAACGAGCAGGGCATTGATCATATCGTCTACGGCCGGATTAAGCACCCTTACTCCATCTACCGGAAAATGTTCAACCAGAATAAGTCCCTGGATGAAATCTTCGACCTCTATGCTTTCCGGGTGCTGGTGGCCAGCGTGGGGGACTGCTACAACGTTCTGGGTGTTATCCATGACCTGTACAAACCGATTTTAGGCCGGTTCAAGGACTATATCGGCACCCCCAAGCCCAATGGCTATCAATCCCTCCACACCACCGTTATGGGCACCGAGGGCGTACCCTTCGAGGTGCAGATCCGTACCCGGCAGATGCACGATTTTGCCGAGTACGGCGTGGCGGCCCACTGGAAGTATAAGCAAAACGGCATGGGAGCCGGCACCGAGGGCAAATACGAGTGGGTCCGCCGCCTGCTGGAAAACCAGGAGGGCGCAGACGCGGAAGACTATATCCATTCCTTGAAAGTCGACATGTTTGCAGACGAGGTGTTTGTATTCACGCCCCAGGGCGACGTGCAGAACCTGCCCGCCAAGGCCACCCCCATCGATTTCGCTTACGCCATCCACTCCGCCGTAGGCAACCGTATGGTGGGCGCAAAGGTCAACAACCGGATCGTAACCCTGGACCACATCCTGAAAAACGGCGACATTGTGGAGATTCTGACCTCCAAGGCCGCTAAGGGTCCGAGCCGGGATTGGATGAAGATCGCCAGGAGCGCAGAGGCCCGCAGTAAAATCCGGCAGTGGTTCAAGAAGGAGAAAAAAGAGGAAAACATCGCCAACGGCCGCTCCGCCTTTGAGCAGGAGCTGAAACACTGCGGCGTGTCCATGAAGGATGTGACTGCTCCGGAGAATCTGCCGGTTTTGCTGAAAAAGGTTGCCTATAACTCTCTGGATGAAATGTACGCCGCCATTGGATACGGCGGCTTCACCGCCCAGAAGGCGGTAGGGCGGATGCACAACGAGCTTTTGCGCATTGCCCGGAAGGACCAGAGCGAAATCCAGGAAAGCAAGCCGGAACCCGCCGCACCAAAAAAGATCAAAAGCGAGCAGGGCATCATCGTTGAGGGACTGGACAACTGCCTGGTCAAGTTCTCCAAGTGCTGTACACCTGTGCCGGGAGACGAGATCGTAGGCTTTATCACCCGTGGTTACGGCGTCTCCGTCCACCGGGCCGACTGCCCCAATGCCTCTCCGGAACGCCGGGCCGGACAAGAGGGCCGCTGGCTCAAGGTCTCCTGGGGGGAAGACACCAATGATAGTTATCCAACCACCATCGAGCTCATCTGCAAGGACCGGCTGAACCTGCTGCTGGACGTCTCGGCGGCGCTGTCCTCCACCAAAACCTTTGTCTCCGGCATCCAGTCCCGGAGTACGGAGGACGAGTTTGCCATTTTCCGCATTGAGATCCGCGTCCGGGATGGGGAACAGATGAAATCCGTCATGAACCGTCTGAACCAGATTTCCGGCGTGCTGAGCATTACCCGCCCTGCGGGCTGATTTAGGAGGCAGAGCTATGTTTGACCGAATGACACTTTCTTTGATCATTACCAGCGTCATCGGCATTATTTTCATCATTTATGGCGTCTGGGGCGCGTTCTTCCAGCTGGACAGCCGCCGTACTCGGGATATGGGCCGAGTGTGCCTGACCATCGGCGTGCTGCTCCTGGCCCGGCTGGTTCTCCATGTTTTTAATTCTTGACGAATGAAAGAGGGGATTGATTGTTATGCGCGCAGTTGTCACCCGCGTAAAACACGCGTCTGTTACCATCGAGGGAACCGTCCGGGGACAGATCGACACGGGCTATCTGGTGCTCCTGGGCGTGGGGCCGAACGATACGATGGAAACCGCCGCAAAATTGGCGGAAAAAATCTGCAACCTGCGGATTTTTGAGGACGAAAACGGAAAAATGAACTTAAACCTGGAACAGGCAGGCGGCGCGCTGCTGGTGGTCTCCCAGTTCACCCTCTACGCCGATACCTCCTCCCGCCGTCCCGGCTTTTCCAGGGCCGCCAAGCCTGACCTTGCCATCCCGCTTTATGAGGAATTCATGGCCCGCTGCCGCGCCCGGGGGTTTACCGTGGAACACGGCGAGTTCGGCGCGGAGATGGAGGTCGATTCCCTGAACCAAGGCCCTGTTACCATTTTGTTTGATACGGAACATCCATAAAGAAGGAGTGTGCGATATGGAAAACATCCCCCAGAAACAGCCTCACCCGGATTGGCCTTGGACGCTGGAAATTGCGTGCAAGGGCAAAACCGCTAATTTTGATTGGGACGACATCCGCTGGGAATTGAACTGCCTGGAACCGGATAATGACAGCTTCCTGATTTTAGAGCAGACCCAGGGCAAGGACTACTGGTTCATCCAGAGCGCCATCGCCCTGGCCGGTCCCCACGCGGGGCAATATGTTGTCGGCTGCGGCTGGTCAGATCCGGACGGCCCGGCGATGGTGGAGACGTATGTGGGCTTGGAGGAAGCAATACGGTACTTCCAGGCCGTGATGGAGCGGAAGCCTTTGGACTTCTCCGGGTTTGAGGATTTGTCCTTTGAGCTTCCGGAAAACCAAAACCAGTCTGCTCTGCAAATCCGCCGAATGGAGGTCGGGCAGCTGGGTACAAACTGCTATATTTTGACCGAGAAGCACGCAAACTTGGCAGCGGTCATTGACCCCGGCGGGGATGCGCCGCGGATTATCAAGGAAATTCAGCGGCAGGGCGTGAAGCTCCAGTATATCCTAATGACCCATGGGCATTACGACCATGCAGATGCCTTGCCGGAGCTTGCGGCCGCGTTCCCGGAGGCCGAGATCTATATCCACAGAAAGGATGTCCAGGGCGTGGACCCCCAGCTGTTCCCCGTCCCGGCCATGCTGAAGGACCCTAAATGCCCGGTGAAACAGCTTCATTATTACAAGGCGTTCAACGACAGGGACGTCGAGACGCGGGACGCCAGGGATTTGCCCTTTGGCTGCTTGAACATCCACCCTATCCACACCCCCGGCCACTCCGAAGGAAGCGTGACCCTGCGGGTGAACGGCGGGCCGCTGTTCTGCGGCGACACGCTGTTTGAAGGCTCCTGCGGACGGACGGATTTCCCCGGCGGGAATGTACAGAAGATGCTGTCGTCTCTGCGGCTCTTTGGCCTGATGGAAGGCGACGCGCCGGTCTACCCCGGCCATATGGCGCCGACCACCTTAGAGAACGAGCGGAAGAATAACCCGTTCCTCCGCCAGGCGATGCAGACGCAGCCATGAAGCTGGAATTTCATGGCCACAACGAACGCTATACGGTGGAACAGAGCCTGCTGAACCTGTTCCCCGGCGAACTGCCGGTTTACGAGCCCATCCGGCTCCAGGAAGACAAAAACTGGGCCATCGTATCCTGCCGGGAGGAGGAAACCCGGTTCCATGTCACAGTGGAAATGTGCTGGCAGGGGAACGCTGAGGCTTACAGCTTCGGCTGTCCCCTGCAGGGCACGGAGTTCCAGCGGGAACGCCAGCGGCGGCACGCCGTCGGGGCCTGCTTCTTCCTGGCCTACCGGCAGCTGACCGGCGGGCAGCCGCCCTGGGGGATGCTCACCGGCGTCCGGCCAGACAAACTGGTGACGGAGGCCCTGTCGGAAGGCAAATCCCTTGAGGCGGCGCGGCAGATGATGGAGAAAATTTATTATGTCACTCCCCGCCGGGCCGCGCTGGCCCTGGAAACCGGCACGGCGGCGGTATGCGCCCTGGGGGATTTAGGCCCTCGGGATATCGCGCTCTACGTGGGCATCCCCTTCTGCCCCACCCGCTGCGCGTATTGCTCCTTCGTGAGCCAGTCGGTGGAAAAGAGCCTTGCCCTGGTGGAGCCATACCTGGACGCGCTCACCGCGGAAATCCGCAGCGCCGGAGAAATGGTCCGGCGGCAGAATCTGCGGATACGGGCTTTGTACGTGGGCGGCGGCACGCCGACAACCCTTTCCGCCAAACAGCTCCACCGTCTTTTCACCGAACTGGAAACCGCCTTTCCCCTGGGCCAAGGGCTGGAAATCACCGTTGAGGCGGGCCGCCCGGACACCATCACGGCGGAAAAATTGGGCATCCTGAAAGACAGCGGCGCGACCCGCGTTTCCGTGAACCCCCAAACCATGGAAGCCCATGTATTGGATGCCATTGGCCGCCGCCACAGTCCCGGCGACATTGCGCGGGCTATGGAGCTGGTGGCCGGCGCCGGATTCCAGCACGTCAACATGGACCTGATCGCAGGTCTGCCCGCGGACACGCCCGATGGCTTCCGCCGTTCCCTGAAAGCCTGCCTTGCTTTTCAGCCGGATAATCTGACCGTTCACACCCTGGCGTTAAAAAAGGGCAGCCGCCTTTTGCTGGAAGGCTCGGCCATTCCTGGTCCGGAGGCCGTCACGGAGATGCTGGACGCCGCTGAACCCGCCCTCCGCGGCGCGGGCTACGCCCCCTACTACCTTTACCGTCAGAAATATATGTCCGGCAGTTTTGAGAACATCGGCTGGACCCGTCCCGGCGCTTCCTGCCTGTATAATATCTATATCATGTCCGAACTCTGCTCCATCCTCTCCCTGGGCGCGGGCGGGTCCACGAAGGTGGTCGACCCTTCCCGCCGGCAGATTCAGCGGTTTTTTAATCCCAAATTCCCGGAAGAATATACGAACCGGCCAGAAAAAATGCAGTTGAACCAAGCGGCGTTTGCTGCTTTTTATGAATGATCATGGCTGAAAGGAGCGTTTCGTCCTATGCCGTATTCGCTGAAAGAACTCAATGAAGCCGTCCGCAGCGATCCCAGCGGCTTTGCCCAGCAGTGCGACGACGCATTTACGCAAAAGGTCGCCAGCGCCGCAGAGAAAATTGCCGCCCACCGCACACAATCCCACATCATCCTCCTCTCCGGTCCCTCCGGCTCCGGCAAAACCACTACCGCGCTGAAAATCGAAGAACAGCTGGAGCAGATGGGCATCGGAACGCATACGGTTTCCATGGACAACTATTTCAAAACCCTTGATCCGGAAACTTGTCCTCGGAACCGGGATGGGGAGATCGATTACGAATCCCCCTTCTGCCTGGACGTAGACCTGCTGAACCGGCACTTTGCTCTGCTGGACAGGGGTGAGACCATTTATGTGCCGAAGTACGAGTTTGCCCGGCAGATGCGCTCCGATATTTTCGCCCAGCCCCTGCGCCTGGGACCGAACGAACTGGCGATCTTTGAGGGCATCCACTCCTTGAACGACATCATCGTCGGCAAGAATCCCCAGGCGTTCAAGCTCTATATCGCTGCCCGCAGCGATATCATAGATGAAGACGGGACGGTGATTTTCCAGCGTTCCTGGACGCGGCTCTGCCGCCGGATCGTGCGGGACTACAAATTCCGGGGCAGCGACGCCGCCTTTACGCTGAAGCTGTGGGAAAACGTGCGCCGGGGCGAACGCCTCTATATTGCGCCCTACAGGGAAAACGCTGATATCATGTTTGACTCCTCCCTGCCTTTCAGCGTCAGCGCGTTAAAGCCTTTTGTCGTGCCGCTGCTGGAAGAGATCCCCAGAGGAAAATACCAGGTCGTAGAGGAGATGCTGAGGGGCTTTGAAAAAATCGAAGCCCTGGATGAGAAGTATATCCCGCCCAAGTCCCTCTCCCGGGAGTTCATTGGCGGCAGCCCTTACGACAACCACTAAAACCCTATCATCAACCGGTGCAAATCGGAAAAGGAGGAACCATTTATGAGCGAGAACAAGCAATTTTACAGTCTGCTGGATACCCTCCGGCGCACGGCAGTCCTAACGGGCAACATCGCCCTCGGGGGCGCATACCTGGCAGAGCAGAAAGCGGAGGAGCTGGTTGCCTCGGCGAAGCTGCGCCGCCGGGCAAGCCGCCTGGAGGAAGACATCAAGGAACGGCTCCAAGACGTAGGGAAACTGATCTATTCGACCCACGCCGGCAAACCCCAGGACTCGGATGAAATGCACGAGACCCTTCAGGAGATCGACCATTTGAAAGGCGAATTGGACGCCCTCAACAAACAGCTCGGCCGTGCGCCGGAAGCATTGGCCTGTCCGTTCTGCGGCGCGGATGTCCAGCCGGAAGACCGGTATTGCCGGGAATGCGGCGAGGGACTGTTTGAGGAAGAACCGGAAGATTAGGAGGGCTCCCAAACATGAATTTTTATACGCTTGAGCAATACCAGGAAAGTGCAGCCGCTCTCCGGGAGCGGCTGGACGGCTTCCAGCCCAAAACGCTGCTGATCCTTGGCTCCGGCCTGGGGGCCATGGCGGACGAAGTGGAAACCCCCATCGTTGTCCCCTATGGCAAAGTCCCCCACATGAAGCGTTCCACAGTAGCCGACC
This sequence comes from Oscillibacter sp., assembly GCA_022795445.1. Classification (GTDB taxonomy): domain Bacteria; phylum Bacillota; class Clostridia; order Oscillospirales; family Oscillospiraceae; genus Oscillibacter. Next base: position 30,928 of record JAAWGR010000011.1, read on the forward strand.
ACAAGGGACAGTTTGTGTTCGGCCGCCTGGCGGGCCAGGATGTGGCCGTCATGCAGGGCCGCCTGCATACCTATGAAGGCTGGTCTGCCGCCGACGCCGCGTATCCCGTCCGGGTGCTGCGGCTGCTGGGCGCGGGGACGCTGCTGGTCACCAATGCCGCCGGGGCCGTCAATACGGCGTTTTCCGCCGGAGATTTGATGCTGATCACCGATCACATCAAGCTCTTTGGCGACAGCCCCCTGCGTGGGCCAAACATTGAGGCGCTTGGCCCGCGGTTTCCCGACATGAGCCACGTCTACACCCCCCGCCTCCAGGACGCCGCCCGGCAGACAGCTGCCGCCTTGGGCATCGTTCTCCGGGAAGGCGTTTACATGTTCTTCCCCGGCCCGCAGTACGAAACCCCGGCGGAGGTCCGCTTTGCCCGGATCGCAGGCGCGGACGCAGTGGGAATGTCCACGGTACCGGAAGCCATTGCCGCCGCCCACTGCGGTATGGAAGTGCTGGGCTTCACGCTTTGTACCAACATGGCCGCGGGGGTCCTGGACCAGCCCCTGTCGGGGGAGGAAGTCGTTGCCGCCGCTGAGGCAGCCGCCCCCCGTTTCTCCGCACTGGTAAAGGGCTGTCTGGAACGGCTGTGACCGGACAGCCGCCGCTGTGTATGGCTGTACCGTAAAAATACACAGGGCCCGTATAATCTGGGCCTCTGTCCCATAAAGTTGGCACTAGGGGCCCATCCCCTCACGGGACGGCTGCAAAACCGCTTCCGCGCATTTTTTTGATAATTTGAGGTAAGCTCTCCATGTCTAGTAGTAAAAAAAAGCAGTCCTTCCTGGGCGGGGCCGCCATCCTGGCCTCTGCCGTCGCAATCGTCAAGGCCATCGGATTTTTCTACAAAATCCCCCTGAACAACATCATTGACACCGAGGGCAAAACCTATTTTGACTCGGCGTACCAAATATACAATGTGTTGCTGACGATCTCCACCGCTGGCCTGCCGCTGGCACTGTCGAAGCTGGTTTCCGAGGCCCAGGCCCGGGGACGGGAGAACGAAAAGCGCAAGCTGTTCTCCACTGCCATTTGGATTTTCCTGATTTTAGGAATTGCGGGCTCCGCCTTCATGTTCTTCGGCACCAAGACGGTCGCCGGGATGCTGAATAACGAAAGCGCCTATTACGCCATCCGGGCTTTGGCCCCGGCGGTATTCTGCGTGTGCCTGCTGGCCTGTATGCGGGGTTATACCCAGGGCCAGGGGGATATGAAGCCCACGGCCATCTCCCAAGTGCTGGAGGCCCTGTGCAAGCTGGGCATCGGCCTGCCTCTGGCAGCTTACATCCTGAAAGCCGGGAACGGTCAGGAATACGGAGCGGCAGGGGCCATTTTCGGCGTCACGGTCGGAACCGTCCTGTCTATGCTATTCCTGATCTTCTACCTGTTCACCCATCGTTCCCCTGGGGATTCTCTGGACATCCCCCCCAGCCGGACGCTCCTGGCGGCACGGATCCTGATCATCGGCATCCCCATCACCCTCAGCAACTGCGCCATGAGCATCATCTCCCTGGTGGACACTTCCATCGTCCTGGGGCGGCTGCAGGACGGCCTGGGTATGACGGAGATAGCAGCGTCGGCCCTGAAGGGCCAGTATGGCTATGCCATTGATATGATGAACCTGCCCTCCTCCTTTGTGTTCCCCGTGACCATGAGCCTGATCCCCGTAGCGGCTGCCGCCCTGGCCCGGAAAGACTATCGGTCCGCAAACCGCACCATCACCTCCGCTCTCCGGCTGATCGCCATCCTGGCGCTGCCCTGCGGCGTGGGCCTGTCTGTGCTCTCCACGCCGATCATGCGCCTGATCCTGCCCCTCCACCCGGAAGCCGCCGTCGCTGCCGGGCCGCATCTGAAGATTTTGGGCATCGCCTGCATCTTCATCTGTATCATGAACCTGACCAACGCCATTTTGCAAACCTACGGCAAAGTTCACCTGCCTATCTTGACGGTGATTTTAGGCGGCATCATTAAGATCGCGATGAACTATATCCTTGTGGGCAACCCGGATATCAACATCCACGGCGCGCCCATCTCCACCCTCTGCTGTTATTTGACCATCGCGGGGCTGAACCTGTTCTTTGTCTGGAAATATTCGCCCCGGCGGCCCCATTACCTCCGCCTGTTCTTCCTGCCCACTGTGGCGACGCTCCTGATGGGCGGCGCGGCATGGGCGGTCTGCGGTCTCGCTGGCAAGGTCCTGGAAAAGGGACACTCCGCCTATGGCGCCAACGCCATCGCCACCTTGTTGGGCATTTTGGCGGGCGCAGGGGTGTACGCCGTGCTGGTGGTTGCGCTGGGCATTTTGCGGGCGGACGACCTGAAAACGGTTCCCCATGGGCAAAAATTGGCAAAACTACTCCATCTGAAATAGAAAAATTCGGGTTTTTTTGAATTTTTCCTTGAAATTTCTTGCAAAGGCTGATAATGTATGGTAGATTTTCAATGTAAGCGCCGTTATGACTGGGAAGACTTCCTGGAAATCATGCGGCTGCTGCGGGCTCCCGGAGGCTGCCCCTGGGACGCTGAACAAACCCACGGCTCCATCCGCCGGAATTTCCTCGAGGAGACCTGCGAGGTCCTGGATGCCTTGGACCGGGACGACCCGGAGGGCATGTGCGAAGAGCTGGGCGACGTTTTGTTGCAGGTGGCCTTCCACACCCAGATCGAAACCGAGCGGGGACGCTTTACCATGGACGATGTGGTGGACGGCGTTTCCAAGAAACTGGTATACCGGCATCCCCATGTGTTCGGCGATGTCCAGGTGGCGGACAGCGGCGAGGTGCTGTCCAACTGGGAAGTGCTGAAACGGAAAGAAAAAGGGCAGGCTTCCACTGCGGACGCCGTGGAGGCCGTGCCCCACACCTTGCCCGCCCTCTGGAGGGCGGAGAAGATCGCCGGAAAGGCCGCCAAGGCCGGTTTCCGCTGGGACAGCGCCCTTGGCGCCCTGGGGAAGCTGGAAGAGGAGGCCCAGGAGCTGCGGGAGGCCGTGGAGGCCGGGGGCCCGAAAGACGCGCCTCACGGCGTCCAGGAGGAACTGGGCGACCTGCTGTTTATTGCGGCAAGCCTCGCCTGGATGAACGGCGTGGACCCCGAAGAAGCCCTCCATCTTGCGTGCGACAAATTCTGCGGACGTTTCCGCCGCGTGGAGGCCCAGGGTCCCTTGGAGGGCTGCACAGAAGCGGAACTCGTGGCCCGGTGGAAGGCCGCAAAGGAAGAACATCCGTCTTAACGCGCTACTGCGTTTAGAATAGAATCCAAAAAAATATAAGATTATACGGAGGATACCTTATCATGAACAAAGCTGAACTGATCAATGCCGTCGCTGCCAACGCGGAAGTGTCCAAGAAGGACGCGGAAGCCGTCATCACCGCCACCCTGGACGCCATCACCGAGGCCCTGAAGGAGGGCGAGAAGGTCCAGCTCGTGGGCTTCGGCTCCTTTGAGGTGAAGAAGCGCGCCGCCCGTATCGGCCGCAACCCTCAGACCAAGATGCCGGTGGATATCCCGGAGACCACGGTTCCCGTTTTCAAGGCCGGCAAGGTTCTGAAGGAAGCCGTCGCCGACTGAAGCGATGCGGCTGGATAAATACCTGAAGGTCTCGCGCCTGATCAAGCGCCGGACCGCCGCCAACACGGCCTGTGACAACGGCCTTGTCAGCGTGAACGGCCGCCCCGCCCGGGCCTCCTATGAGGTCAAGGTGGGAGACCAGATCGCCATGCAGCTGGGGGCGCGGACCGTTACTGTGGAGGTTGTATCCGTGCAGGAGCCGCTCCGTCAGGGTGATGGAGCGGCGCTGTATAAAGAAGTAAAGCCATAGGCATAATCTCCCCCCTCCCGCCATATCCTTTGGACAGGGAGGGAGGAAACATGAACGATTATAGCACATCCCCGGCCCCGCACCGCTTGGAGCTGGAAGGCCGGGAACGGCTGACCATCTCCGGCGTGGAAGATGTGGAACGCTTTGACGAGGAGGGCATCGTGATGTCCACCTCCGCCGGAACGCTGGTGATCGCCGGGGAAGACCTGCATATTGGAAAACTGTCCTTGGACGGGGGCGAGCTGCACGTAGACGGGCGGATCGACTCGGTGACGTATGAGGACCAGGCCCCCAGCCGAGGCGGCTTCCTGGGCCGCCTGTTTGGCTGAGATGGGGGTGGAGAGCGCCCGGCAGCTGGTGTTGTTTGGGCAGTCCATCCTGCTGGGCCTGTGCGCCGGGGTGCTGTACGACCTCCTGCGCCCGTTCCGCCTCCGCGCACCCCGCTTCACGGGGCTGCTGGACGGGGCGTACTGCCTGACCGTGGGCGGTGGGATGTTCCTATTCCTCCTGCGGCGGGCCGAGGGACAGCTACGGGGCTTTACGGTGCTGGGCGTCCTGGGGGGCGCGGTACTGTATTTCTGCGCTTTCGCTCCGCTGCTGCGGCCGTTGTGGGGCTTCTGGGCAGACACGCTGGTGCTCCTAGCCCATATGCTGTCCCTGCCGCTGGTCTGGCTGCGGCGGATGGAAAAAAAATTGCGCCGGTGGTGTAAAAATCTCTTTTATTTTTGGCGGAAATGTTTTACAATCAGAAATAGGGGGCGTATCCCCCGTAAAGGAGGGAGCCAGGTTGGCAAGAGGAAAAAAACCAGCACAAAAAAAGCTTTGCGCCGGGCTCCTGAGCAAGGTTCTGATTTTCACGCTTCTGGCCGCCGCCGCGCTCCAGCTGTTCCAGCTCAACGAGCAGGTGGACGCCGCCCTAGCCGACCGGGACGCCCTAGAGGCACAGGTCGAGGCCACGCGGCAGAAGAATGACGCGCTGAAGAGCGATATTGCCGAGGGCTGCACACCGGAGAAAATCCAGGAAATTGCACGGCGGGAACTGGGCTGGGTCCTCCCGGGCGAGTATGTGTTTACCATGGGGAAATGAGTTCCCCTAACAGCGCCGGAAGGCGCTTGCCGCAGCGATGCGGCACAAATTAGCGGAAGGAGAAAAACAAAACAATATGGTGCCTCAGGTTGGGAGTATTTTGGAAGGTAAGGTAAGCAGCATTACCAATTTCGGCGCGTTTATCGCGCTGGAGGGCGGCGGTTCCGGGTTGGTACATATCTCGGAAATCGCCAATACGTATGTCAACGATGTACACGACTTCTTAGAGGTTGGCCAGGCGGTGAAAGTCCTGGTGCTGTCGGCAGAGAATGGGAAGGTCAACCTTTCCATCAAAAAGACCCTGCCGCCGCCGGAACGCCGCGGCCCGCGCCCGGCAAGGCCAACAGCGCCGCGTCCAGCCGCCGCGCCGCGGACGTCCGCCCTAGCCAGGGGCCATGCACGTCCGCCGGCCCCATCGGGCGACCCGGACTTCGAGGACAAGCTGAAACACTTCCTCTCCTCTTCTGAGGGTAAGATGGCCGATTTGAACCGGAGCCTGGATGGCCGCCGGGGTGGGGGCCGCCGCCGGAAATAAGGGTTTGCCTGCCAAGGGCCGCCTATTGGGCGGCCCTTTTGTTCTGCCTGGCTGTTTCCCCATAAAAAAGGGCCACGCGGTGCAGAAAGAGAACACCGTGCGGCCCAAGCGGGTGGGATATTGGAAAGCTTCCTACATCATAGTAACATGATTTCCAGAGGTTGTAAATAGGAAGTTTTGTCGATTTCCGACGATCTGCAAAATTTTCTTCCCCCTTTTTCTTTTGTGTGGATGGATTGCAGCCGAAAGCCAGCAGGGATCAAATCGAAACGATAAATTCAAATTTGGAGGAACCGCAGATGGAAGATATGGATCGATTTGGCCGGTACGCTCTACTTGCTGCCATCGCCGGAGATCTCCTGATCTCCTGACTGCTTTCCCTGTTTTACAGAGGTTACAGCAATCGGAGCGTGCATCTGCACTTATTTTTTCAGCGTGAATGAATCAAAACATATGGTTACAACCGCATCGAAAATTCATGGAAGAAGTATGACCATTTCCAGTTTGCCTCGCAGCGGACTATAGGGAATAACCGACGCCGTTTGCCCATCTTTCGGCGGTACTACAAATTGGAAAAGGCCGTGGAAAATCCCACGGCCTGCATAGATATGGTTCAAAACAGCGCTTCCTGGTCCGGCAGAACGTCCTCCCCGATCCGGCGGCGCTGCTGGGCATTCTCCTCCCAGAGCCGGTCCGCAATCGCCATTTTACGGATGATATTCTTCACCGTCAAATCCAGCCCCGAGCCTTCCCGGTAATCCGCGGGAAAGATGAAATCCACCCGGCCCTTGGCAAGCAGATCCTCTACGCCAGCCTGGTTCGCGGCCTGATAGACCGCAATGGCTTGCCCGCCGTAAGCCCGCATCATCTTCATGCAGGGCACGTCGGAGAGGCCGTCGCCCAAGTAGAGCATATTCGTAAAGGGCACCCGCTTGCTGTCGTCCGGCATGGAATCGTTGAGGGTCTTGTCATCGGAAACATCCAAAACCCCTTTGTTGATCCGGTAGACAAACTGGGTCTTTGCGGTAAAATTGACGGCCAATTTTGGCCAGACAGGTTTCCCGTCCCCGTCATAGAAAAACTCGCTGGCGTAGATCTCCTTGAACGCTCCGCTGATGGTAGACCCCTCAATGATCTCCCGGAGGCCGGAGGAAATAATGTAATGCTCCACCTCCACGCCCTGCTCCGCGCCAAAGGCATTGATTCGGGCAAACCACTCCTGCACGCCGGGGAACAGCTCGATTCCCCGGCCCTTTTCCACAAGGTCTGCCCGGGTAAAGGGCAGCGTTTTACGCTCCGCCTCCCGGAGCATGGTGTACATGTACGCCAGCACGCCGTCGACCCGGTTCCGCCGGCCAAAACCGTTTGCCTTCGCCCAGAACTCTGCCGGAGTCATGCCCAGGCTGGGGATAAAGGCATAATCCTGCATATCCGTTGTACAAAGGGTCTTATCAAAATCATACAAAAACGCAACAATCGGACGCGGCAGCATCTGGAAATCGCCCCTTTCGCCGCGGAGAGGCCATCAGCCCATTTCTCCGCTGTAATTGCGGCCAAATTTCAGCTCTTTGATGTTAATGCGCCGGGTCGGTTCTTCGTCGGCCGGGATGGAGGGCTTTGCCGTGGCTTCCACAGGCCGCTTTTCCTCCATCAGCTGGGGAGGCTGGGGGCGGCTGCTCTCGGGGATCGCTCCCGGCGCAGACGTCTCCGCTTCTTCCGAAGAAACCGGTTCTGCTACTGGCTGCGGTTCTTCCTTTGGAAGCTCCTGGGCAGCCAAAGCGGCGTTTACCTGCTCCTGGATTTCCACGGCGGCAGCCGTCTGCTCATCAGCGACGTCCAGGGCAAGCTCCGGCAGGTGTTCCAGGAACTGGAGCTCCTTGGCGCAGAGTTCCCGGCTGGCGGCGATGAACTGCTGCAGCTCCTGCCGGCCCTGGCGCAGACGCTCCTCACAGGCAGCCACGTCGCGGCGGTACTCCTCCAGCTTGTCCCGGGTCGTTGCCTCCGCCTGGGAGAGGATTTCATCCCGCTTGGCCTCCGCCTCCTGGACGATGGTATCCGCCATGCGCTGGGAGGTTAGGACGATTGTCCGCATGGAATCCTCAGTGGCGCGGTATTCCTCCACCTTTTCCACCAAGACCTTCATTTTCGCCTTCAGAGCTGCATTTTCCTTGTATAGGGCCGTATAGTCGTCGGTTACTTCGTCCAGGAACTCGTCGACCATAGCCATGTTATAGCCTCCCATCACCGCCTTGGTAAAGGCATGGCTGGAGACCTCCTGTGGTGTAAGCATATTGCCAGGTTCCTCCTGTTTTCAGATTGCCGCCTGGTTAGAAATACAGGCCGTTGTTTTCCAGCTCGTCGATCAAATCGCCCTCGATGTCCACATGGTAGGGAGTAATAATGTAAGTATTCGCGGCTACTTTTTTGATCTTGCCCTCGCCGGCATAGGCGACGCCGGAGAGGAAGTCAATCAGCCGCCGGGCGATATCCTTGTTGGTGGATTCCAGGTTCAGCACAACCGTGCGCTTGTCCTTCAGCTGGTCGGCAATTTCGGAGGCGTTCTCAAACCGTTCCGGTTTCACCAGGATGACCTTCAGCTGGGTGGTGGCGTGAATGTTCACCACCTTGCTGCGGCGGTCGTCCAGCTTTACGCGGCGGTCGTCAAAGGGGTCCCGGCGGGGCTCTTCTTCAAATTCATCTTCGTCATAGTCTTCTTCGTCGTAGGGATGGGTCAGTTTCTTCAGTTCATCAAATATGCTCATAGCGTACCTCCCGGCCGTTTTATTTTCCTATCAAATATATAGGGCGTGGATTATGGATAGCGCCGGCTGCCGAAGATTGCGGAACCCACCCGGACCATGGTTGCCCCGGCGCGGATGGCGTCCTCATAGTCGGCACTCATGCCCATAGAAAGCTGTTGAAATCCATTATGGTACAAATTTCCGCCGATGTCAACAAAAAGTGTCCAAACTTTCTCAAAATAGCGGCAATTTTCTTCACGGTCCGCATCTGCAGGAGGAATTGCCATCAGGCCCAAAACTTTGATATGTGGGCATTTCAGGGCGGCTTCGGCTCCGGAAAAGAGGTCTTGGGGAAGGAATCCGCTTTTCGCCTCCTCCTCGCCGATATTGACTTCCAAGAGGACATTCTGCACCAGATCCAGTCCGGCGGCGGCTTTTTCCACTGCCTCCAGCAGGGCCAGGGAACCCACAGATTCGATCAAATCTACCTTCCCCACCACCTGCTTGACCTTGTTCCGCTGCAAATGGCCGATGAAGTGCAGCGGCGCGCCGTCGTAGGCGTGATCGGCCAGTTTGGCAGTCATTTCCTGGACGCGGTTTTCCCCCAGGGCATCGATCCCTGCGGCGATGGCCTCCCGGCAGGCGGCGGCATCGTTCATCTTGCTGGCTCCAACCAGAAGAATCTCCGAGGGGTCCCGGCCCGCCTCTTTGGCGGCGGCGGCTATATTGGCCCGGATTTGGGCAATGTTTTCAGCAATCGACATATCCATCTTCCTTTTCTCTGTTATTGCAAAACCTTCCGGTCATAGAGCCCTTTTGCGGAAATAATGATCTCTTCTCCCGGGCGGAGGATCAGTTCCTCATCCGTGGCCGTTGCACGGACCAGCACGAAATTCTCTCCGGTATAAAGTACATCCACCGGTTTGAACCGTGCCCGCAGACCCACAACGCAGTAAACCCCCGTCTGGCTGGCAGTGGTGAGGCTGCCGTCCTCATTCTGCACGGCGCGCTCCGCCCGGAGGGCTGTTTTGGGAATGCGGACGCCCTCAACGGCGTCGTAGAGGATTTCCGCCCGCTGCTGGCGCAGGAGGGTCAGCTCCTGCAAATAAGTATTGCCGCGGAAGACTGCCACCACCCGGCCGTTCTCCGACGGCCCGATAGAATCCAGCACAACCGGGAAATCCCGGTCCGCCCCCTTAGCGAACCGCAGGGACAGGCTGCCATCGGGCAGGTTGTCCAACATGGCGGCGTCCGCGGCGGTGAGGACCGCCCCATAATACCAGGCGTTCCCCAAAATCAGCTTCCCCACATGGGAGGCGGCTTCCATCTGGGCCGTCAGGCTCCCCAGCTGGGAGGGCGTCATACCCTCCAAGGTTTCCGGCGTGAGGACCGTCTCAAAGCCGTCTACTTCTCCAGAGTAAAGGCCCGCCTCCGGCGCAGTGATGCGCCGGACAGACCCTGCCGCCTGCGAACGCAGGCTTTGCAGCTGGGCGTCCACCTCTTGGATCTGGTCGGCCAAGTCTCCGCCGCCATCGGTATAATCCCGCTTCAGCACCAAGGCCCGCAGCTCAGACGCTTCGTTCTCCGCGTCGTAGAGGCGGTCCGCCGTCACGCAGCGGCGGTAGTTCAGGATGCTTTCCTCGATCTGGGTATCCAGTTTTTTCACCGTCCCGGCGTCCAGGCTCTCCTGGGCGTAACGCAGCTGCTCCAGCCGGACTGCCAGGGCGTCAATCTCCGCTTGGCGGTCCAGGGAAGCCTGGTCTGCGTATACCGCTGCGACCGTTCCGCCGGAGCCGACCCGCTCGCCTTCCGCCCGCTGGATGCGCAGAAGGCCGCCGTCGTCGTCCGGCAGGACCCGTTCCGTCCGGACAACGTAGCCCGTGGCCTCCACTCCCAGCTCCACCTGGTAGGCGTAAGCCAGGGTGGTGGAGAGGGGATCGTTGAAGTAACCCACCGCCTGGAAAACAAAATAGGACAGCACGCCGAGGGTAACGGCGGCGGTGAGCAGTTTCATCCCCAGCCCTGTTTTCTTCTTCATGGCGTTATGTAGGGATTTCCTCCGGCGAGAGTTCCACAGGCCGGATGGGTGCGATGGTGGAGATGGCGTGCTTGTAGATTACCTGCTGCCGGCCCTCGCTGTCGAGGATAACCACAAAGGCGTCAAAGCCGGCGATGACGCCCCGCATTTGGAACCCGTTCATTAGGAACATGGTGACGGGGACCCGGTCCCGTTTGGCCCGGAGGAGAAAAATGTCCTGTAAGTTTGCTTTGCTCTGCATAATCGTCCGCTCCTTTTTTCTGTGCCGCGCCCTGTAGACAGATTTGGCCCGCCGGAGAGCCGGGCCACGGCCATTTTTTCCCGGCTGGACGAAGGGATTTCGTCCGCCAATGTTAGGATACGCCTGTAGCCGAGAGAATTTCCGTCGAAATCTGTAGTGCCCGGGCAAAATCCCGGTCTTTTTCCCAAAATATCCAATGGATGGCAGGATTCCGCCGCAGCCACGTCAGCTGCCGCTTGGCGTACTGCCGGGAACGCAGCTTCACCTCCGCAATGGCCTCCGCTTCTGTGGCGGCGCCGTCCAACACGGCTAAAAACTCCTTGCACCCGATGGCCTGCAAGGCGGTTGCGTCCCGGGGCAGTCCCCTGGCCAGGAGGCCTCTCACTTCCTCTAAAAGCCCTGCTTCAACCATCTTGTCCACCCGCCGGTCAATCAGCGCCTTCATATCTGCCCGGTCCGCGAACTGCAAACCAATCCACACGGCGTCGTACCGGGGCGGCAGGTTCTTGGTCTCCCGGTTGTGGGCGGTGATGGTCTTACCGGTTTCCAGGTAAACTTCCAACGCCCGCAGGATGCGTTTTTCATCCGCGGGGTGGAGGCGTTCTGCCGCCTCTGGGTCCGCCTGCCGCAGCTCCTCTAGCAGGGGCGCGATTCCTTCCGCCTCCAGCTGCTTTTGCAGACGATTCCGGATTTCTCCCCCCGCCTGCCCAGCGGCAAACCCATGGCCCTGGATCACTGCGTCCATCCACAAACCCGTGCCGCCTACCAGGACGGGCAGCTTTCCCCGCCGGAGAATCCCGTCGATGATGGGGACGGCCATCTCTGCGTAGCGGGCGGCGGACCAGCGTTCCCACGGCTCCGCAACGGCCACCATATGGTGGGGCACACCGTCCATTTCTTCTTCCGTCGGCGCGGCGGTGCTGATGGTCATGCCTTTGTAGATCTGCATCGAATCGGCAGAAACCACTTCTCCGTTGTACCGCTTAGCCAGCAGTATCCCCAGCGTCGTCTTGCCGCAGGCTGTAGGGCCGGCGACACATACGATTTTCCTTGCCGCCATCAGAACTCCCGTCCCAGCTGGCGGGCCTTTTCCTTGGCTTCGGACAAAATCTCCCGGGCCTTGGACGGGTCTACATCCAGGCCGCCTGCAAACACATAGTCAAACCGGGGAATGCCGAACATTGCCGCCAGCTGCTTCCAGTAGAGGACGCCCAGGCTTTCCGGTTTTTCAAAGTCTCCGCCCGTCGTGAGGTATGCCAGGCGCTTTGCCTTGCAGTCGCCGTGGCAGCCGTCAGCCTCGTAATGATAGCACAGGCCGCAGGCGGAGATATGCTCGATGTAAACCCGCAGGGCGGCGGGGAAGGACAAATCCCAAAAGGGCGCAGTGACAAGGATTTCCTCCGCCTCCCGGAACACACGCGCCTGCTCGAACAGCGGGCCGGAAAAATTCCCGGCAGCGGACAAGGCGTCCCGCTCCCTGACCATTTCTTCTGTAAAGGGCTGAAGGCCCTGCTTTTGCACTTGCAGCGCCAAATAAGAATCATGCGGACGGGCCTCCCGGAAACCATCCAGGAAAGCGTATGCCAAGCCCAGTGTGCGGGAGTCTGCGCCGCGTGGACTGATACAGGCGTCAATCCACAGCATTTTGCCAGTTGGCAGCATGGATTCTGTGTTCATATTACTCCAATCCCTCAAAAACCGTGGTAATAATTGGCCTTCCCTCCCGGTCCAGGAGGGGCGTCAGGCCGCCGCTGTTGGAAGACTGGTAATAGAGATAATTTACCCCAGTTTTCCGGTCAATCAGAATTTTCGTCTCCGTCAGCATACCCTCTTGCCGGTAATCGACTACGAAACGCTCATCTTTCTTTGCCATCATATCCTCCATCTAAGCCCGTTTAAACATCTTCTCCAGCTCGTACTTCGTCCGCTTCACGGCCACAGGCCGCCCGTGGGGGCAATATTGCACCTCGCCGCTCTGCACCTTTTCCACCAGTACCCGCAGCTCTGCCGGGTCGCTCTTCCATCCGCCCTTGATGGCCGCTTTGCAGGCCATGGTGTGGAGCATCGACTCCCGGCGCTCCTCCAAGGAACGCCCCATCAACAAGCATGCCGCAAGCTCCTCCAAGACAGCCTGGACATCTCCGGCGTCGATGTCCGCCGGGACCTCCCGGATCAGCAGCGTCCCGCCGCCGAAGTCCTCGCAGGAAAAGCCGAATTCTTCCAGCAGCGGCAGATTTTCCAGCAGCAGCTCTTTATCCATCTGCCCCAGCTCCACTGCGGCAGGCTGAAGCAGCGTCTGGCGCATAGGCGGCTCCTGAGCCGCCTTCATACGGTCAAAGTTGACCCGCTCATGGGCGGCGTGCTTATCGATCAGCCACACATTGCCGTCCCCGCTCTCGCAGATGATGTACGTCCGCAGCACCTCCCCCGCAATCCGCCAGGGTTCCTCCTTCGGCGGCTCGATGGCCCGCTGCCCGGGGACTTCCTCCGCCTGGGCCCGGGGGATCGCCGGGACGAACGTTCGGGGTTTCTCCGGCGGCTTTGGAAGAGGCCGCTGCTCCTGGGGCATCGGCTCCCTTCGCTTTGCGCCATATGTAACCACAGACGCGCTGTCCGACAGGCGCGCCGACGCCGACGGACGTTCGGAATCCCACGCAGGATGGGGCCTGGAAGCCGGGCGGGCCGGAGGTGCGGTATGCTGGGCACGGAACGTTCTAGCGTCCATGGATTGGAAGAAATCCCCCCGCTGGTTTTGAACCTGCTCTGGAGCCGGCGCGGCGGGCTGGGGCGCGCCCTGCGCCGCGAGGCAGTCCAAAACCGTATGATACACCGTGTCGAACACCGCTTGCTCCTGGGCAAATTTTACCTGGGTCTTTGCCGGATGGACATTCACATCCACCAGTTCCACTGGCAGCGTCACGGCCAGCACACAGCCGGGGAACTTGCCTTTCATGATCTGGTTTCGATACCCTTCTTCCAGAGCCGCAGTCAGGAGCTGGGATTTGATAAACCGTCCATTTACGAAAAACACCTGCATCGACCGGGAACCCCGACACTGGAGAGGCTTGGTGACGAAACCGGATACCGTGACATCGCCGCCTTTCCCTTCCACCGGTACCAAGCTTCGGGCGAAATCCCGGCCCAGCGCGGCGTATACGGCGGACTCCAGCCGCCCGTCGCCGGGGGTGTGGAGCGCGTCCGCGCCGTCCTTGCGGAATTTGAAGGATACATCCGGATGGGACAGGGCCAAGTGCTGCATAAGGCCGTTAGCGGCGGCCGTTTCGGCACTGTCCTTGCGCATGAATTTCAGCCTTGCGGGAGTATTGTAAAAAAGATCGCGGACGGTGATGGTGGTCCCCTCCGGCGCACCCGCGTCCTCTACGGCGCCAGGAATCCCCCCTTCCAGGTGCAAAGCCGCTCCGGCGGCATCCTCCCGGCGGCGGGTGAGGATGTCCACCCGGCTCACGGCGGAAATCGCCGCCAGCGCCTCCCCGCGAAAGCCCAGCGTACCAATCCTCCCCAAGTCTTCCGGGCCTTGCAGCTTTGAAGTGGCATGGCGAAGAAATGCTGTAGGCAGTTCCTCCGGGGCGATGCCGCAGCCGTTGTCAGTTACCCGGATCAGCCCCATGCCGCCCCGCTGGACTTCGACAATAACCGCAGAGCTGCCCGCGTCCAAGGCGTTCTCCACCAGCTCCTTTACCACGCTGGCAGGACGCTCCACCACCTCGCCCGCCGCAATCAGGTCTGCGACGTGGGGGGCAAGCTGTCGAATCATAAAAAGGCGCCTCCTTCCAGAAATCTGCCGTTACAGCAGCAGGGATACGCAGGGAATCGTGACCATAGCGGCCAGGGTTGTGACAAACGTCACCTGGGCCATGCACTCCGTATCGCCGCCGTACTCCATGCACAGCAGTGCGCCGTTCATAGCGGCGGGCATAGCCATTTGAATAACACCCACCTGCATCACCACTCCCTGGAAGCCCAGGGCCAGCAAGAGCGGATACAATGCCGCAGGCAGGGCCAGCAGGCGGATCGCTGTCAAAATCCACATCCTGGGCGAGGCCAGCACGTCCCTGACGGACAGCCCTGTCAGTAGAGAGCCTACCAGCATTAAGCACAGGGGGATGGACATATCGCCCACCATTGCGAACATTTCCCCAACCAGCGCCGGAGTGCGGATACGGGTGAACGCCAGCGCCAGCCCCAGTACCGCCGCCAGTACGCAGGGGGACAGCAGCTGCTTCCATTGGAACCGTTTCGCCCCTACCAGCAGCAGGGGGCCGATGGTGTAGTTCAGCAGGTTGAAGGGAATGGCCAGGATCACGGCATAAAACAGCGCCTCCTGCCCGAACAGGCTCAAAACCACCGGATAGCCCACGAATGCAAGATTGTTGAACACCAATGTGTAACGCCAGATACCCATCTGCCCTGGCGTACCGCCCAAAAGACGGGGCACGGCCAGGGCAAAGAGAAATTCCAATCCATAGAAAACAATGCCTACACCCAGCACCGAGAGGATGACGCTGGCTTCCGGCAGCTCGTCCCCGGTGAGGACGGCCCCGATGATCATAGCGGGCATGGTGATGTTCAGCGCCAGCTTGGAGAGGCGGGAATCGACCTCCCCGCCCAAATAGCCCAAATGGTTCCCCAGACAACCTGCGCCCAGGGTAAACAGGATAACCAGCATCGTGCGGAAGGTATCCAGGAAATTCATAGGTTTCTTCCTCCTAATGGCTCCCGGCAAGCAGCGTCAGATAGGACAGCGCGTTGGCGGCGGCGTGTACGCCAATGGCGGCCCAAAGGGTGCCGGAATGTTCGTAAGCCCAGGCCAATACCAGCCCGGGGATCATATATTGCGGCATCCGCAGGAAGCAGGACACGTCCCGCTGTGCTACGGCATACTGCCACACATGGAGCAGCGCAAACAGCAGGCAGCTTGCCAGATACGCCCGCAGACGGCTCCGGTCCTTCAGTCCGCCGAAAACCAGGCCGCGAAACAACACTTCTTCCACGAACGGCGCAAGGAAAACCACAATCAGAAGCGTTGACAGCGGCGCGCCGCCCGCATGGCGGGAGATGGCTGCATCGTTGAGGTTTGCGGGAGCTGGGCGGGAGAAAAGCAGATTCAGCCCATACATGGCCGCAAGGCCTATCGCGGCGGTTTTCAGGGCCATCGAAGGATTTTCTGTAAACCGGCGGGAGGTCTTGACCAGAAAGCGGCGGAATATCAGAACGGTGACGGCAAAGACGCTGTAGTAGTAGACCACGCTCCGCAGTTCGCCGCTGATGCGCCGTCCAAGCAGTTCCTCCGCATGGGAAAAGGCCGGTCCCGCCGCCAACGGCAGGAGCAGGAGGTAGAATGTGAAAAATACGGCGCCCACGAACCGTTCCCCTGGCGTCAGGCAGCTTTTCCGGCTGGGCAAATGGCGCTGCCGGTTCATTTCAGTTTCTGCTTCAGCTCGTAGAGCAGGCTCATGGCTTCAATCGGCGTCAGCGCGTCGGGCTGGCAGCGCCGCAGGGCGTCCAGCACTTCCCCCTCGCCGATGGCCGTCAGGGAAACTTGATCCGGCTCCTGGCGGGGAAGAACGCGGGGTCCGCTGTCCGCCTCCAGCTCCTGTAGGATTTTACGCGCCCGCTGGAGAACCCCGTCGGGCAGGCCCGCCAGTTTGGCAACCTCAATGCCATAGCTGCGGTCCGCGCCGCCGGGAAGGATTTTGCGCAGGAAAATAATATCTTCCCCGCGGGTTTTTACCGCAATGTTGCAGTTAACCGTACCAGGAAGGACATTTTCTAATTCTGTCAGCTCGTGGTAGTGGGTGGCAAACAGGGTCTTGGCGCGCTTCTTTTCCGCGCAGTGCTCCAGCACGGCGCGGGCAATGGACATACCGTCGTAAGTGGAGGTGCCCCGGCCGATCTCGTCCAAGATCAGAAGGGAGTTTTTCGTCGCACAGCGGAGGATGTCGGCTACCTCCGTCATCTCCACCATGAACGTCGACTGTCCGGCGGAAAGATCATCGCTGGCTCCCACGCGGGTAAAAATCCGGTCCACCACGCCGATGTGGGCATGGGAGGCAGGCACAAAACTGCCCATTTGGGCCATGAGGACGATCAAAGCCACCTGGCGCATATAGGTCGACTTCCCCGCCATATTCGGGCCGGTGATGATTGCCGTGCGGCCCTCCTTTTCGCCCATGAAGGTATCATTCGGAACAAACAGCGTATCCTTCAGCACCTGCTCCACTACAGGGTGCCGTCCGTCCCGGATGTCGATCACGCCGGATTCGTCCACCTCGGGACGGCAATAGTTGTTCCGTACCGCCACCGACGCCAGAGACGCCAGCGCATCGATTTCCGCCACGGCGTCCGCGCTCTTCTGGACGCGGGCCGACTGGGCGGCGATGTCCAGGCGCAGCTGGGTAAACAGCTCGTATTCCAGGGCCACCACCCGCTCTGAAGCGGTGAGGATGGTGTGTTCCAGGTCTTTCAATTCCTGGGTGATGTAACGCTCGCCATTGGAGAGCGTCTGCTTGCGAACATAGTCCTCAGGCACCTGGTCTTTAAAGGAATTGGAGACTTCGATGTAATAACCGAACACCTTGTTGTAACGGATCTTCAGGGTACGGATGCCGGTGCGTTCTTTTTCCTTTGCTTCCATTTCCGTGATGATGTCCTTGCCGCCGTTGAGGATATGCCGCAGGCGGTCGACTTCCTCATGGAAGCCGTCGCGGATGATGCCGCCCTCTCGGACGGAGAACGGGGGCTGGTCACAGATGGCCGCCGCGATGCGTGTGCCAATGTCGTTCAGAGCGTCCAATTCCCCCGCCAGTTCGGAAAGGCGGCGGTCGGAGGCAGCGGCGGCAAAGGTTTTGACGGCGGGCAGTTTTTCGATCGCGGAGCGCAGGGAAACGAGGTCCCGGCCTCCGGCGGAACCGTAGACGATGCGCCCGATCAGCCGCTCCATATCGCCCAAGCCGCTCATAGAGGCGGTTAACTCTTCGCGGTTGATGGAATCGCTCACCAGCGCCGCGACGGCAGCGTTCCGGCGGCAGATATCGGCGGCGTTCAGGAGAGGCCGCTCCAGCCAGCTGCGCAGGCGCCGTGCGCCCATAGGCGTCTGCGTGCGGTCCAGGACCCACAGGAGGCTGCCTTTTTTCTCCTTATTCCGAAGGGTTTCCGTCAGTTCCAGGTTGCGGCGGGCGGTCAGGTCCAGTTCCATGAACCGTCCCTGCTCGTAGTAATCCAGGTCGTTGATATGGGAGAGGTCAGTTTTTTGCGTTTCATATAAGTAATGTAATAAACCGCCCAGGGCCATGATTGCGGCAGGGGCGGGGACGCGCTCACAGGCATTGTCGCCGTACTGTTTGCGGATATTCCGTTCTGCCTCCCGGAGAAGGAAGCGGCGTTCTCCCCCATTTTCCACGCGGCAATGGAATTTATCCCGCAGGGCGGCGGTAAGCGTATCTTCGGAGGCAGCGCCGTCGTTGAGAACGGCTTCGGCAGGGGAGAAGCGGCCCAGCTCGTTGATGGTGTGCTCCAGGCGGTCTTTACCGGCGAAGGAGGTCAGGTGGGTTTTACCGGTGGTAACGTCGCAGAAGGCGGCGCCGGCAGCTTGGGAGTCCAGGTATATGCCGCAGATGAAGTTACTGGCTTTGTCGTCGAGGCAGGCGGCGTCGGTGACGGTGCCGGGGGTGACGACGCGGATGATGTCGCGCTTGACGAGACCTTTCGCCTTGGAGGGATCTTCCATTTGTTCGCAGATGGCGACTTTATAGCCTTTGGCGATCAAGCGGGCGATGTAGGCGTCGCTGGAGTGGTATGGGACGCCGCACATAGGCATTCGCTCCGCCTCTAGCTTAGCGTGTTTGCCTTTGTCCCGGCTGGTCAAAGTCAAGTCGAGTTCTTTGGACGCCAAACGGGCGTCGTCGTTGAACATTTCATAGAAATCGCCCAAGCGGAAAAACAAAATGGAATCCGGATTCTGTTTCTTTATTTCCAGATATTGTTTCATCATCGGTGTCATCTCTGCCAACTGGTTTCACCTCTTTATCTTTGCTATTCCATAGCTGGTAGGTTCGAACCCCCCATTTTCTCTTTTTCTGTGCGCAGAAAAAGAGAAAACGGGCCGTTCACGGTCCAAAAGAGAAAAAGACGCCCCGCGGGGGATTTTTGGACCGGTGGAATCTTCCGGCGCCTACTTCTGCAAACGAGAAGACCATGCTGATTCGCCTCTGCGTCTACTTCCGCTGTCGCTGCTGCGGAGACCGCTGAGGGGTGTACTTCTATCGCTGTTCAACCGACAGAAAAGGTTTTACAACGATCGCGGCCATTCCCGGCATACCAACTCGTCCAACGATACTTTATAGTAATCTGCCAGTGCAATCAGCGTTGACATGCGGGGTTCCTTTTCCCCATACTCATACCTCTGGTATGTGTGCAGACTGATCCCCAGTTCTTGTGCAAGCTCCTTTTGAGATGCCCCTTGTTTTTCCCGCAAATCGATAAGATTTTGAAAAAATTTCATAAAAACCTCATAGATATCTTGACATTCCATTTTTGGAACGCTATAATCCAATTATAATATTCCAAAAATGGAATGCAGAAAATTTTGTAGAGGTAGTAAAAATGGATACATATTTAAGATGTCTATACAATTATATAATGGAAAGCAAATCCATAGCGTCTCAGGAAAGCCTTACAACCTACCACCATTGCCTGGCAAAGTCCGATGCCGCGTATCAAAAGATGGAAAAATCCCTGACAGCGGAACAGCTGGGTTTCGTGGAAGACTATCTGGAAGCCCGCAGCGTCCTTTCCAGCATGGAAACCGGCCGGATTTTCGAGGAGGCTGTCGCTTTGGGCAAGTGGATGGCCCATTAAACCGGCTCACCGTACAATGCCCAAGTGTTGCTGTCGGTGATCTTTACATCTATAAAATGACCCGCCAGTTCCGGCCCGCCCTTCAGGCGCACCAGCCGATTCCCCTCCGTTCGGGAGGTCAGCGGGAAATCCGCATCCCCGCTCTCACCATCCACCAGCACCCGCACCGTCTGTCCAATGTACGCCCCGTGGAGCGCCGCTGACTGCGCATTCTGCACCTCTAACAGTGCATCGAACCATTTTTGTTTCTCTGCTCTGGGCACGGGGTCCGGCATTTCTGCCGCCTTCGTTCCCGGACGCGGGCTGTAAAGGAACGTGAACAGCGCGTCAAATCCAATTTCCTTCACCAGGGAAACTGTGTCCATAGCCTCTGCTTCCGTCTCGCCGGGGAAGCCGATGATCACATCGCTGGTCAGCACCAGTCCCGGCATCACACTCCGGGCATACTGTACCAGTTCCAGATACTGCGCTCGGGTATAGCGCCGGTTCATCTCGCGCAAAATACGGTCGTTGCCGGATTGGAAGGGAAGATGCAATTGCCGCGCCACATGGCGGCTTTGTGCCATAGTGTCAAAAAGTTTCTGCGTAGCGTCCTTCGGATGGCTGGACATGAAGCGGATCCAGTAGTCGCCGTCAATCTGGTCAATCTCGCGCAGCAGATCGGAAAAATCATACTGGATATCCAAGTCATTGCCATAGGAGTTGACGTTCTGCCCGAGGAGGGTAATATCCTTATATCCTTCCTGCACAAGCTGCCGGACCTCCGCCAGGACGGCCTCTGGGTCACGGCTCCGCTCCCGGCCCCGCACATAAGGCACGATGCAGTAGGAGCAGAAGTTATTGCATCCATACATAACTGACACCCAGGCCTTGACGCCCCGTTCCCGCACCACGGGAATCCCTTCCGCGATGGAGCCATGTTCATCCTGGATGGAGAACACCCGCTTACGGTTTTCATACACCTGCCAGAGCAGCTCCGGGAATTTCCACAATGCCTGGGGGCCGAAAACCAGATCCACATGCCGGTAGGACTCCCGTATGCGCTTGGCAACGCGTTCCTCCTGGGCCATGCACCCGCACAGGACGATGACCTGCTGCGGGTTTTCTTTTTTGCTGTGGGTCAGAATCCCCAGATTGCCGAACACCCGCTGTTCTGCGTGCTCCCGTACGGCGCAGGTATTTACCAGGACCAGATCGGCCTCTTTGGGTTCGTTGGTGAAACGGAAACCACAGGTTTCCAGCATTCCCATCAGCCGCTGTCCGTCGGCCACATTCTGCTGGCAGCCGAAGGTTTCCACACACGCGGCAGGTTGGGTTTCGCCCCAGAAGGTCCGAATCTTACCCATAAACGCCCGCTGCCGCGCCAGTTCCGCCTCTGGAATCAGCACATTTTCTCGCTTCAAAGAGGCCCTCACACCTTTCAGAAAGATTTGAATTCCAAAGTATCATAGCATAAAAACTCCGAAAGCACAAGGCTTTTCCGGAGCTTGGCAGCGTTGACAATCCATGAGCGGAATGTTATATTGGGTATGTTGTCAGGAAGCGGCCCGCGGTCCCTGCGGGATGGCGGAAAAATGTGGAAGGACAGGAGAAAAGGGTATGTCAACCAAATATATATTTATCACCGGCGGCGTGGTTTCGGGGCTTGGCAAAGGGATTTGCGCGGCCTCTCTTGGCCGGCTGCTGAAGCAGCGGGGCGTCCGGGTACGGAACCAGAAATTTGACCCATATATCAATGTAGACCCTGGCACCATGAGTCCTTATCAGCATGGAGAAGTGTTTGTGACCGAGGACGGCGCGGAAACCGATCTGGACCTGGGACATTACGAGCGGTTCGTCGATGAGGATTTAAACGGCAACAGCTCCATTTCCTCCGGCAAGATTTACTGGTCCGTTCTGAACCGGGAACGCCGGGGCGACTACTTGGGCGCGACGGTACAGATCATCCCCCATATCACCAACGAGATCAAAGGCTGCATTTATTCGATGGCGGAGGAACATGTAGACGTTGTTATCACCGAAATCGGCGGCACTGTGGGCGACATCGAATCCCAGCCCTTCCTGGAAGCCATCCGGCAGGTGGCGGCGGAACGCCCACGGGGCGATGTGCTGTTTATCCATGTGCCGCTGATCGTCCAGATTCCCGGCTCCGGGGAACTGAAGTCCAAACCTACCCAGCATTCCGTAAAAGAACTGCTGTCTCTGGGCATCCAGCCAGACATCCTGGTCTGCCGCTGCGACGCGCCCATCGACGCCGACGTGCGCCGTAAGATCGCGCTGTTCTGCAATGTGGAACCGGACTGCGTGATCCAGAATGCCACGGCGGAAATCCTATACGAAGTACCCCTTCTGATGGCAAAAGAGGGCTTAGATGAAGTCGTCTGCCGCAAGTTGGGACTCATCACCCATCAGGCAGACCTCCGGGAGTGGACCGCTATGGTCCAGCGGGAGAAGAATGCCCATAAGAAGACGGAAATCGCCCTTGTGGGCAAGTACACCCAGCTCCATGACGCGTACCTCTCTGTGGTGGAGTCCCTGAACCACGCCGGTACGGCGAACGATACGGTCGTTACGATCCGCTGGGTGGATTCAGAGACCCTGAACGTCCAGAACACAGCGGAAACTCTCGCGGGCTGTACGGGCATCCTGGTGCCCGGCGGGTTCGGCGAGCGGGGCATTGAGGGTATGATCTGTGCGGTGCAGTACGCCCGGGAGAACGATATCCCTTACCTTGGCATCTGCCTGGGGATGCAGATGGCCGTGGTTGAGTTTGCCCGGCACGTCCTGGGCTACGCCGACGCCAACTCCTCCGAGTTCTCCGAGACGACCACTCATCCCGTCATCGGCCTCATGCCTGATCAGGTGAACATCTCCAACAAAGGCGGCACAATGCGCCTTGGCCGTTACCCATGTATCCTCAAGGATGGTACCCGCAGCCGTGCGGCCTACGGCCAGGAGGAAATTTTTGAACGCCACCGGCATCGGTTTGAGTTCAGCAACGATTACCGCGCCGAGATGGAACAGGCCGGGATGGCCCTGGCAGGCCTCTCACCCAATGGGCATCTGGTGGAGATTATTGAAATTCCAAGCTGCACCTGGTTTGTCGGCTCCCAGTTCCACCCCGAGTTCAAAAGCCGTCCCGACCGTCCGCATCCGCTGTTCTACGGCTTTGTGAAAGCTGCTGTCGAAAAACAATCATAAAAGGCCGGGATGAATTCCCGGTCTTCAATCAGAAAGGAGTCTTGTACCATGAACCACATTGCCTCCATTACTGCCGCCTTGGAGACCCATGATCTCCATGCCGTCCTCCTTACCGGACAATCCAACCGCTTTTATGCCTCCGGCTTCTTCACCCCCGGCTCTGACGCCGTCGCCCTTATCACCCGCCGCTCGTCCTACTTCTTCACCGACGCCCGGTACACTGAGGCCGCCGGGAACGCCCTCCCAAAGGACGTACAACTCCGGGAACTGACCGCCGAAAACCGCCTCACCGTCCAGCTTGGGCAGATTTTCGCCCAAGAAACCATCCAGCGCGTCGGATTCGAGGACGCTTCCCTCTGTGTGCAGGAGTACGAACGCTACCGTAAAACCTTTGCGGAACTTTCCGCGCCCTGCGAACTGCTGCCCGCTTCGGATTGGCTGATCGGCCTCCGGCGTACCAAGGACGACGCGGAACTTGCCGCCATGCAGACCGCCCAGGAGATCGCCGAACGCGCTTTGGAAGACGTTCTCCGGGAAATCCGTCCCGGCGTGACGGAAAAGGAGATTGCCGCACGCCTCCAGTACTTGATGCTCCATTATGGCGCGTCGGATATGTCCTTCGACCCCATTGTTGCCTCTGGGTCCAACGGCAGCCAGCCCCACGCCGTCCCGACGGAGAAGGAAATCCAGGCGGGGGAGTTTGTGACCATGGACTTCGGCTGCATCTACGGCGGCTACTGCTCCGATATGACCCGCACCGTGGCTGTGGGGCGCGCCACGGAGGAGATGCGCCGCGTTTATGAGACCGTCCTTGCCGCCCAGGCCGCGGGCATCGCCGCGGCAAAGGAGGGCGTTACCGGCAAGGCTGTGGACAGTGCGGCGCGGGAGGTCATCCAGGCCGCCGGGTACGGCGAATACTTCTCCCACAGCTTCGGGCACGGCGTCGGGGTGGACATCCACGAGGAACCGCGGGCCTCCGCCGCTAACGACAAGCCCCTTCCGGCAGGGGCGGTGATCTCCGCCGAGCCGGGCATCTATCTCCCTGGGCGGCTGGGGGTGCGGATTGAGGATGTCCTCCTCATCACCCCGGACGGCAGCCGCAACCTCACCAAAGCGCCTAAAGAGTTGATTATATTATGATAATATAGAGAGAACCCCTGGGCATTTGCTCATGTGAGATAAAGAAGTAAGTAGAGGTTAAAAATTTTTGCCGTCACCATCCGGCGGGGCCTCGCCGGATAGGTCTGGCTCAATCATCGGGCAAGTCCACCTTGCCTACAAAAGAATAATAAATCTCAATGTCCTGGTGGCGCGTTCCCTGCTCGTCCTTCCAGCACTCATGCACCACGATTTTCTCTACGAACTCCCGCAGGAAGGTCGGGGTCAATTCCTCGAAGCTGGTGTACTTCCGCACAACGGCCATGAACTTCTCCACGTTCACAGCGGCCTCCTGCGCCTGTCCCAGCTCCACCTGCAATTCGGTGACACGGGCTTTCAACGTTGCCTGCTCCTGCTCGTAATCGGCGCACAGCTCCATAAAACGCTCGCCACTGATGCGCCCGCTCACGCTGGCCTCATAAAGCCTTTTGAAGATGCCGTTCAATTCCCCGATGCGCTTCTGCGCCGCCTCCAATTCCCGGCGGCGGGCGGTGTTCTTTCGCTTGCCGCCGTCCTCGTTCTGCGCCATCAGCAGCTTCATAAACCGGGCCTCATGCTTGGCGGCGTAGCTGGTGACTTTCCGCAGATTTTC
>JAAWGR010000090.1 GCA_022795445.1 Oscillibacter sp.
TTCACGGTCCAAAAGAGAAAAAGACGCCCCTGCGGGGGCGTCTCAAGTCCGGTGGAATCCTACTGTGCCTACCAACGAAAACGAAGAAGACCACACGGATTTGGCGTGCCTCTCCTTCCGCTGTCGCTGCTGCGGGGGCCGTTGGGGATGGGTACTTTCTCCGCTGTCGCTGCTGTGGAGGCCGTTGGCGGTATGCTTTGTTTGTATTGATTCGGCAAATTGGAACTCGGCCATATAAAGCGAAAAGTATATAACGGGAGGAGTAACCGATGACCGAAGATGAACATCACAAAGCAGCCCTGCGTGCCAAAAGAAGCAATCAAATTATTTTTGCAGTTTTCACCTGCTTACTACTCCTTGTTGTATTCACATTTTGTGTATTTAAATAACAGAATGCTGTCTGGACGTAAGTTAATGAGCTCCAGTTTATCAGGGGGATTTCTTCTTTATGGTGAAATCCTCCTGATAAATGTCCTCTTGGAAAACCGGCCTTGCATAACTTTTGCCTGTTTGGCGCATGCTACCTCCAGAACCAACTTTAAGGAGGTAACATAACTATGGCAGTCAATTTCAAGGACAGTGAAACCCTGCAAAACTTGATGCGCTCCTTTGCCGGCGAAAGCCAGGCCCGTAACCGCTATACCTTCGCCGCGGACCTGTGCCAAAAACAAGGCCTCTACGTCCTGAAAGCTATCTTTAAATTCACAGCTGACCAGGAGAAGGAACATGCGGAGATCTTCTATAACCACATGAAGCAAGTGGCCGGCGAGACGGTGCATATTGATGGCGGTTACCCGGTCGATCTGTCAAACGAGGTCGTGGACCTCCTGCGTAAGGCCCAACACAATGAGTATGAAGAATTTGACCCGGTTTACAAGAGCTTCGGCGAAACCGCACGGGAAGAAGGTTTTCCTGAAATCGCCTCTTCCTTCCAACAGATCGCCAAGATTGAACAGACCCACGGCAACCGCTTCGGCATTTTCGCCGACCTGCTGGCATCTGGCAAGCTCTTTGCCTCAGACGTGAAATGCGCCTGGATGTGCCTGAACTGCGGCCATATCTTTGAGGGGACCCAAGCCCCGAAAAGCTGCCCCGTCTGCCACCACGACCAGGGCTATTTTATCCGCCTGGAAATGGTACCCTATGGCGGCAATATTCTCGAAAAGGCCTGAAATAACGAAGGGCGCGGTGAAAACCGCGCCCTTTGCTCTGTTCGATGTACGATTCTTTGCTTGCTTACAGAATTTCGATCTGCTTGCCGGCATTTGCGGCGGCTTGCAGTTTCGGCATCTTTACGCTCAATACGCCGTTTTCAAACGCTGCGCTGACGGCCTCCTCATCAATGCCGCTGATGTCGAAAGAACGGCTGAAGGATACCGCTTTGCGTTCTTGCAGTATGTAGCTCTTATGTGCGGATTGCTCCACACGGTTGGCCGTGATGGTCAGCATGTGGTTGTTTGCCTCAAGGCGGATATCCTCCTTCTTGAAGCCGGGAAGCTCCGCTTCCAGGACGTAGGCCTGGCCGTCGTCCCATATATCCGTCCGGAAATCCGGGAGAGTCTTACCGCTGTCATGGAAAAAGTTGTGGGCAAAGTTGTCGTACAGTCTGAACAGATGATCTTCGCTGTGGCCGAAAGGTACCATACCAAACATATGAATCCACTCCTTTTTGTTTTGCCCTCCGCCCAGGTTCAGGCTTCAGGCTGGGTGTACTATATCACCGGGTTTGGGTAAAATCAAGAACAAAATGTGAATATTGGCATTCTTTGTGAAAGAGTGCCAATGATTCCGCATTTCGTTCTTGATTTCTTGTGATTATTTAAAAAACACGGTTTTTCCAGCTGTGGAAATTATTTGATTAAAATTTATTGGATTGTTGAAGGCGTGACAAAAACCGTCCGGCAGGTATTATAAATAACCATTCCCGGCCGTGCGCCGGAGGGCTTCTTTACATTCCGTACCTCCGTATAGTCCACAGGCACGTTTGCGCTCTCCCGGGCCTGGGAGTACCAGGCCGCCAGCTGAGCCGCTTCCAACAGGTCCTGTTCCGGCGGCTCCGCGCCGCCGGTGCAGAGGATGACGTGAGAACCATGGATTTTCTGCGTATGGAGCCATATATCCCGCCGGTTGGCGCTTTTCAGCGTAAGCTGGTCGTTCTGACGGTTGTTCCGTCCCACCAGCACCCGCAGGCCGCCGCTGGTACGGTACTCCCAGGGGCTGGATGCCCGCTTTTGTACCTTCTTTTTCCCCTGTTTCTTGAGGAATCCGGCTTCCTGCAATTCTGTACGGATATCTGAAAAATCCTGTTCGGTCTCTGCCTGGGCAATCTCCGCCAAGACGCTCTCCATATATTCCAGGTCATGCGCCGCCTGTTCCATCTGAATGCGCAGGTATTTCTCCGCTGTCTTGGCCTTTGTATAACGCTTGTAATACTTCGCCGCATTCTGCTGCGGGGTCAGGAGCGGGTCCAGGGGAATCGAAACCAGCGCATTGTCCGCATAATAGTTCTCGCACTCCAGCCGCGCTACACCCCGCTCCATACGGTACAGATTCGCCGTAATCAAGTCGCCGCAAATACGCAGGCGGTCACGATTCTGCGTCTCGGCATACTCTTTTTCCTGCATGGCCAGTTTCCGCCGCAAACGGTCCCGCGCTGTCGCCGCGGCCTTCTGCAAATCCGCGCCCCGCTGACGCGCCCGCTCCTGCTTTTCCCGGGCTTCATAGAAAAAATCCATCAAGGCCGAAAAACTGCCGAATTCCACATATTCCGCCGCCGACCCGTACTGCTTGACCGGCACACAGGCGAAATCCAGCGGTTTTCCGTCCCGCAGGAGGCACACCGGCGTAAACCGCTCTTCCCGCACACGGGTGCAGAAAGCCTCCACGGTCTGCCAGAGGCTGCTTGGGCCGTCCATCTCAAAGATGCGTTTATCGGTATCTCCGGCGGCCTGGAAAGCCAGTTCCCGCGCCATCAGCGGCGAGAGGCCGAAATAATTATCCAATAAGAATTTATCTAATGTGTGTTCAGACGGAGCGGCATAGAATTTTTCCGAAAATCCTGGCGCTGTCTCCTCGCTCACAGGCAGACGCCCTGCCGCCGCAGGCGGTTCATAGTACAGCCCTGGCAGCACAGGGCGGTTTGCGGACAGATCCGTATCTACCCGCCGAAGGCAGTCGATGATCCGGCCCTCACCATCCAGTAAAATCAGATTTGAGCGCCGTCCCATCGCCTCCAGCACAAGGGTTCGCCGCCCAGTCCGGCCCAACTCGTCGGAGGCGTCCAGTTCCAGGCGGATGAGGCGTTCCAGCGGCGGCTGAGTCAAATCCGAAATTCTGGCCCCAGCCAGATGCTTGCGCAGGAGCATACAAAACATCGGCGGTTCGGCGGGATTATCCCGCAGAGTTTCCGTCAGCTGGATGCGCGGAGCGCCAGCCCCAGCGTTCAAAAGGAGCCGTTTTCCCCGCAGGACAAAAACGATTTGATCCCGCGCAGGCTGCTGGACCTTATCAATCCGCAGACCCACCAGTTGGGGCCGCAGCTCTGCCACAACCGCCTGCAAACAAATTGCGTCAAGAGGCATGATCTTCCTCCTCCATCATTTTGCAAAAAAGTTCATTGATCCGGTCCCGTTCTCCCCGAAGGTACAGCCATCCAAACAAGGCCTCCAAGGCGGTAGCCTCGCCGTACTGGGCACGGCTTGCGTGGTTGGGGACGGTATGCACATGGGCGTTCCGTCCCCGGCGGAAGACGGCCCGTTCGTCGTCCGATAAAAGCGGCAGGATCCGTTCAGCCTTCTGAGCCTGGGACTCTGCGCACACCATTTGGATGGCGGCACGATGCATCCCCTTGCCCGTTGCGCCGCCGTGGGTGCAGAGCCAGGTACGCACCAGCAATTCAAATACAGCGTCGCCCATATGGGCCAAACCGATGGAACTGATTGACAGCAATTCATCCCGGGACAAGGCAGGGGCAAAATAATTTTCCATAGGCAACCTCCCAATTGGATACAATATAATAAGGTATCCGGCATTCAAACACCGGTCTAACAATAAAAGGCAAACAAAAAAAGTAACTCAAAAAAAGCAAACGGCACCCATCCACCAATAAAACAGCGTTAGAAACACAATTCCCAACGGCCCCCGCAGCAACGACAGCGGAAAAAGTACCCATCCCCAACGGCCCCCGCAGCAGCGACAGCGGAAAAAGTACCCACCCCCAACGGCCCCCGCAGCAGCGACAGCGGAAAAAGTACCCACCCCCAACGGCCCCCGCACCAGCGACAGCGGAAGGAGAGGCACGCCAAGTCCGTGTGGTCTTCTTCGTTTTCGTTGGTAGGTACTGTAGGATACCACCGGGCCTAAAACGCCCCCGCAGGGCGTCTTTTTCTCTTTTGGACCGTGAACGGCCCGTTTTCTCTTTTTCTTCGCGAAGAAAAAGAGAAAATGGGGGGTTCAAACCTTCCAGCCATAGGAATGGCTGAATCAACCGCTCCGCGCCGCGAGGCGCGCCCACCGCAGGTGCGCCCCTCATTGCTGGGAAGTAATGGACATTTTCTAATTATCTGCTATAATAGGGTGCGCGGCGGAAAAAAGCAAGCCTAAAAGTAAGACTGCTGCAAATAATCTTGAGGGAAGGATTGTTAATGGAAGTTCGTGAGGACATTCTTCGCGGCTGGTTTGCCATGTGGCTGGCGCAGGAGGACACGGGAATCCTGGACCTGTTTGCAGAAGACGCCTGCTACATCGAAAGCTGGGGACCGCGCTATGAAGGCGCGGCGAAAATCAAGCTGTGGTTCGACGAGTGGAACACCCGGGGCCGCGTTCTGCAATGGGAGATCCGGCAGTTTTTCCACAAGGACGATCAAACCGTTGTGGAATGGTATTTCCGGAACCAGATGCAGGACGGCAGAGTGGAAGCCTTTGACGGACTGTCGCTGGTCCGCTGGACGCCGGAAAACAAAATCGCCTTCCTCCAGGAATTTGGCTGCAACATGAACCGTTATGACCCCTATCAGGAGGGCCCTGCGCCAAAATTCCGGGAAGAAACGGCCCGTTGGTTTTGAAACCGCCAAAATATCCACCCATATCTGC
This sequence comes from Oscillibacter sp., assembly GCA_022795445.1. Classification (GTDB taxonomy): domain Bacteria; phylum Bacillota; class Clostridia; order Oscillospirales; family Oscillospiraceae; genus Oscillibacter. The sequence goes on from JAAWGR010000090.1 coordinate 5,092, forward strand.
TGAAAAAAGCGGGAAAATGCCAGTTGTGCCCGCCGCGGAATTCCGATATACTAGACCTGCTGCATTTTAACACCGAATAGAACCGGAGGTTTTGCGATCATGTATCGTATCAAAACATTCAACAAAATCGCCCTCGCAGGGCTGGAACGCTTCGACCCGGCCCTCTATGCCGTCAGCGAACAGGAGACCGCCGAAGAGGGAATCCTCGTCCGCTCCGCCAACCTGTTGGACTACCCGTTCCCCGACAGCCTCCTTGCCATCTCCCGCGCCGGGGCGGGCGTCAACAATATCCCCCTTGACCGCTGCTCCGAAGCCGGCATCGCCGTCTTCTCCACGCCCGGCGCCAACGCCAACGCCGTTAAAGAACTGGTGCTCTGCGCAATGCTCATGTCCTCCCGCGACGTTCCCGGAGCCATCCGCTGGGTGCGGGAAAAAGCCAGCACCGGCGTGGATGTCTCCACCATCGTGGAAAAAGGCAAGGCTGCTTTCGTAGGACCGGAAATCTACCGGAAAACCATGGGCGTCATCGGCCTGGGAGCCATCGGCTCCCTAGTGTCCAACATCGCTCTCAACATGGGCATGGACGTCTACGGCTATGACCCCTTCCTCTCCGTCGACGCCGCCCTGCGGCTGGACCGGCATGTCCATGTGGTGAAGGACATCAACGAGCTCTACCGCAAGGCAGATTATATCACCATCCACATCCACTATACCGAAAAGACGAAAAATTTCATCAACGCCCAAGCCATCGCCAGCATGAAACCCGGTGTGCGGCTCATCAATCTGGCCCGGGGCGGCGTCGTAGACGACGACGCGCTTATCCCCGCCCTGGACGCGGGACAGGTCACCGCTTACGTTACCGACTTCCCCACAAACCGCCTGGTTGCCACGCCCCACGTCATCGCCATGCCCCATCTGGGGGCGTCTACGCCCGAGAGCGAGCAGAACTGCGCCGTCATGGCCGCCGATGAGCTGCGGGATTACCTGGAAAACGGCAACATCCGCAACTCCGTCAACCTTCCTGCCGTTTCGATGGAGCGGAGCGGTGTCATGCGGCTGTGCATCCTGCACAAGAACATTCCTGCTATGCTGGCAAATATCACCACGCTCTTGAGCCGCGACGGCGTGAACGTGGAAAACCTCAGCAACAAATCCAAGGGCGATTACGCCTATACCATGGTGGACCTGGGCGAAAAGGTCGACGCGTCTGTTGTTACCGACCTGAAGAACTTGGCGAACGTCATCCGGGTCCGGGTAATCGCGTAAACGCGTTGCCTAGAGCGTCCGGCTTAGGTATACTTTGTCCGTCAGCTGCCGTCCGGCTTCAAAAATCGGATGGTCATAGTGGGTGAGGAAATAATCCCGCACCCGATGCGTCTCCTGAAAGCCGCAGGCGGCGTAAAACGGCAGCGTCAGGGGACTGTCGCCGGTGCCTAAAATCAGGCGCTTGGCGCGGGGCCTGCAATATTGGACGATGTGCGCAACCATGGCCTTGCCGTAGCCCTGCCGCTGGCTTTCTGGGACGGTGGCCAGGTTTTGCAGCTCGTAAACGCCGCCGCCCTCGTCCGTAACCACCGCAGCCGTGCGGAGGCGGCCGCCGTCGTAAAGAGCAAACAGCGTGCCGCGGTAAAGGTAGCCGTTGATCAGCTCCTCCTGTTCGTCGCCTAGCCGTAAAAGCGGCAAGTATTCCCGTTTATTCGACGTAATTTCTAAAATTTCCATCGATTCGCTCCCATCTTTTCTGCCTTCGCCGGACAAACTAACCGGCGGAGGTGAGTCGTTATGAATCCCAGTTACCTTTGCCTGACGGACCTGTTGGACCAGAATCCGTCGGCCTACGAATATTTCCAAACCCTCCCGTCATCCATCCAGGACACCCTGCTGCGGGAGGACGACGGTGTAACGTCCTTTGACCGGCTCCAAGCCCGGGTAGCCTACCTGCGGACGGCGGAGCGGACAAAACGCTGGAGCTGACTGGTATCGTTTATCCACCCCGGCGCGGGGCGCGGATTTTCCTTCCGCCCCTGCGCCCCCTTACTTACGGAGGTACAGCAATGACACTGACCATTCCCTGCCTGCTGGGGCTGGAGGCCCTGGTGGCGGACGAGCTGAAACGCCTTGGGATGCCCGGCGTGCGGGCGGAAAACGGGCGCGTCCACTGCGACGGGACGCTGGCCGACATCCCGCGGCTGAACATCAGCCTCCGCTGCGGGGCGCGGGTTTTGATGGAACTGGCAAGTTTCCCCGCGCCGGATTTTGAGGCGTTGTTCCAAGGCGTGCTGGGCGTGCCCTGGGAGGACTATATCCCTAAAGACGGCGAGTTTCCTGTGAAAGGCTATTCCCTGAACGCGACGCTCCACTCCGTCCCCGCTTGCCAGTCCATCGTGAAGAAAGCGGCGGCCCGGCGGCTGGGGAATGCCTATGGATGCGAGACGCTGCCGGAAACTGGCTCCCGCTATCAGATTCAATTTGCCATCATCAAGGACCAGGCGGCCGTGTACCTGGACACCTCCGGTGAAGGCTTATATAAGCGGGGTTACCGGGCGCAGAATATGGGCGCACCCCTGCGGGAAACCCTGGCAGCTGCACTGGTAACGCTCTCCCGCTATCGGGGAAAGGACCCCTTCTGCGACCCGTTCTGCGGTTCAGGGACCATCCCCATCGAGGCCGCGCTGATCGCAAAGAATCGTGCCCCAGGGCTTGACCGGAGTTTTGCCGCCCAACGGTGGAAGGTTCTGGACAGTAAACTGTGGCTCCATGCGGCAGAGGAGGCGATGGATAAGGAGTTCCATGGCTCCTACGACATCTGGGGCGGCGATATCGACCCAGCTGCGGTGGAGCTGGCGCGTCATAACGCTGAACTGGCGGGCGTGGAGGACTGCATCCGCTTTGAGACCGCGGACGCCGGGACGTTCCACCGGGATTCGGCTTATGGACAGCTTGTGACCAACCCTCCATATGGCGAACGGCTTTTGGAAAAGCAGGAGGCCGAAAACCTGTACCGTCGGTTTGGCGCGGCGCTCCGGGAATTGCCGTCCAAATGGAGGGTTGTGGTGTTGAGTTCCCATACGGAATTTGAACGGTGCTTTGGGCGGCAGGCCGACAAAAAGCGGAAGCTGTACAACGGTATGCTCAAATGCGACGCTTTCCTATATGGACGGTAATTATTTAAAAACGAAAAAATCCCCGAAGCGCAAGGCTCCGGGGATTTTTTTTCATACAATCCGCAGGAAAGGGTTACTTCTGGCTCTCGTAAACAGCCACAGCCACGGCAACCGTTGCGCCGACCATGGGGTTATTGCCCATGCCCAGGAAGCCCATCATTTCAACGTGGGCGGGCACGGAGCTGGAACCGGCAAACTGGGCGTCGCTGTGCATGCGGCCCATGGTGTCGGTCATGCCGTAGGAAGCGGGGCCGGCGGCCATGTTGTCGGGGTGGAGCGTACGGCCCGTGCCGCCGCCGGAGGCGACCGAGAAGTACTTCTTGCCCTGCTCGATGCACTCCTTCTTATAGGTGCCCGCGACAGGGTGCTGGAAGCGGGTGGGGTTGGTGGAGTTACCGGTGATGGAAACGTCCACGCCTTCTTTGTGCATGATGGCGACGCCCTCGCGAACGTCATCCGCGCCGTAGCAGCGGACATTGGCCCGCTCACCTTCGGAGTAACGGATTTCCTTGACGATGTTGAGTTCGCCGGTGTAGTAGTCGAACTGGGTCTGGACGTAGGTGAAGCCATTGATGCGGCTGATGATCTGAGCGGCGTCCTTGCCCAGGCCGTTCAGGATAACGCGGAGGGGTTCTTTCCGGGACTTGTTGGCATTGCGGACGATGCCGATCGCACCCTCCGCGGCGGCAAAGGACTCATGGCCCGCCAGGAAGGCGAAGCACTTGGTTTCGTCCCGGAGGAGCATCGCGCCCAGGTTGCCATGGCCAAGGCCGACCTTACGGTCTTCAGCAACGGAGCCGGCGATGCAGAAAGCCTGGAGGCCCTCGCCGATGGCTTCCGCGGCTTCTGCGGCGGACTTAGTGCCCTTCTTCAGCGCGATGGCCGCGCCGACGCAGTATGCCCAGGCGGCATTTTCAAAGCAGATGGGCTGGATGCCCTTTACAATCTCGTAGGGGTCGAAGCCGGCGGCCTTGCAGATGTCGCGGCACTCCTCCACGCTTTTGATTCCGTACTGCGTGAGGACGGAATTGATCTTATCGATTCTTCTCTCGTAGCTTTCAAACAGAGCCATTGTCAATTCCTCCTTTTCTTATTCGTGGCGGGGGTCGATATATTTGGCAGCGGCGTCAAACTGGCCATAGCGGCCGGTAGCGCCTTTCATCGCCTCGTTGGCGTCGGTACCCTTTTTGATGGCGTCCATCATTTTGCCCAGGTTGACGAACTCATAGCCGATGATTTCGTCGTCCTTGTTCAGGGCGATTTTGGTGACATAGCCCTCGGCCATTTCAAGGTAGCGGGGACCTTTGTCCTTGGTGGCGAACATGGTGCCGACCTGGGAGCGGAGGCCCTTGCCCAGGTCTTCCAGGGAGGCGCCGATGGGGAGTCCGCCCTCGGAGAATGCGGTTTGGGTACGGCCATAGACGATTTGCAGGAAGAGTTCCCGCATGGCGGTATTGATGGCGTCGCAGACAAGGTCGGTATTCAGGGCCTCAAGGAGGGTTTTGCCGATGAGGATTTCTGCGGCCATGGCAGCGGAGTGGGTCATACCGGAGCAACCCAAGGTTTCCACGAGTGCTTCTTCGATGATGCCGTCTTTGACGTTCAGGGTCAATTTGCATGCGCCCTGCTGGGGGGCGCACCAGCCGACGCCGTGGGTAAGGCCGGAGATGTCTTTGATCTCTTTGGCCTGGACCCACTTACCCTCCTCGGGGATGGGGGCGGGGCCGTGATACGCGCCCTTAGCGACGGGGCACATATTCTGGACTTCGGTGGAATAGATCATATTCATCCTTTCCTTTCCTGCTATATTTCGGGTGCCGGCCATTCACCGGTCCCCGTTTTTCGCACCCCTTATTATATCCGTAAACGATTACCCTGTCAAGCGAAATCTGCTATTCTCATTGCTTCCCAGCAATGCGGGGCGCACCTGCGGTGGGCGCGCCTCGCGGCGCGGAGCGGTTGATTCAGCCATTCCCATGGCTGGGAGGTTTGAACCCCCCATTTTCTCTTTTTCTTCGCGAAGAAAAAGAGAAAACGGGCCGTTCACGGTCCAAAAGAGAAA
>JAAWGR010000091.1 GCA_022795445.1 Oscillibacter sp.
CGCCACGCCTTTATCCTGCTATAATTTCGACCGGTGGGTTCAGTGGAAGATTCTCCACCAGTTATACACCGGCTGAATCAACAGTTTTGGTATCATCGCTGGGTACATCGATGATATACTTTCTCCGCAGACAGAGGTTTCCTTTTCTTATCCCTGCGACGTTAGCCCGCTCTATGCAGCATGGGGCCTCTATCTTATGAGGGTTCATTGTTGAGCCGGATGCGGGAGCGACAGCTTTCCGCTTATCTCGAAGCAAGATATGACTCATAAAAGTGCGAGGACTGTCTGCAAAATTTTTGGGGATGGTGTTTGCTATAAATATATGCTCCCGGAAAATGTAATTCTCCGAGAGCACATAGAAGAGGGGTATTCGAAAATTTGAGAAAGTCTATTAAACAGAAATTCCAACTGGAATATGTTATATATAGAATTATTTTGATTGTTTTTAACTATACGCTTTCATTCAGCGATTACACTTCTATCTTTGTAAGTGATTAGACTAACCACCACATAGACAATAGCGGCGGGAATAAGTCCAACCAAATCGTTCACCAAGTGGATCACACCGGTGAAATTTAGGACTAACAATGTTAATGCAACTCCCATGGAAGCCAATGCACCAATATCAGTCCCCTTTTTCATGAAGCGCCCGCCAAGGAAAGGAATCACACAAGCAGAAGTGGTGATGGAAAGCGCTTTAGACAGTAGCTTCTGGATATTGTTGAACTGGAACGAAAGCAGCAGCGCGCCAATTAAAACAACCACAGTCAGCACAGTGGAAATGGTCTTCATCCTCTTTTCATCGGTATTCAAGTTGTACTTGGGAGCGAGAGTGTTTGTATAGATATCGTGCATACCATTAGCCATAATAGTCATGAGTTGGGTATCGGCGGTAGACATAACCGCAGCCACAACGGCCACCAGCAGTAATGCGGCAAGCCATTCAGGAAGGACCTGGAACATAACGGTGAACAGGACAGAGGAAGATTCCACCTCGGGAAATGCCGCACGTCCGTACATACCGATTACGACGGGAAGGAAAGTGAACAGGCCGGTGCCGACGGCACCAATAATAGCACCCCACAAAGCTATTTTTTCCGTCTTGGCGGAGGCGGCACGCTGCATGGCGGAGGCACTGATTAGACCATACATAGTGGTAGGGACAACCATCCACAGCAGAGTCTCAGTATCAAAAGGAACCGCTTTAAAGTAGTCAGCGTTGAGAGAGGAAATTGCGGCCGCACCATCAAAATTCAAAAACAGGGAGATGATAGCAGCACCCATGCCAATCACAATGATAATAACCTGCCAGACGTCGGTCATCATCACTCCCCACAGGCCAGCAGCAGTGCAGTAAATGCCAATAACCACAACCGCAATTGTGCTGCCGATGAGTGGATCGATACCGGCATAAACAAAGAGCTGCTTGCCAGCAATGACCTGAGCGGCAATGTTGGCGGTAGCGCCGAAAATGCCAGCGATAGCAACTATAAGGGTAATGATATGACCAAACCTGGTATACCGATCTCTAAAATAGGTGGAAATTGTCACATAGCCGTGCTTACGTACCCAGCGGGCGGTGACAAACGCAAACAAGGCGAAAGACAGTGCCGCACCTACACCATACCAGCCTGCGCCAACGCCGTAGGTTGCGCCGTTAGTGGCACCGCCTACTACAATACCGGTGCCGATATGGGAGCCAAGGAAAGAACCAGCCACCATAATCAGGGTTCCCTGTTTACCAGCCGTGAGAGAATCGGATAAAGTTCCGCTGTACTTTTTTCCTATTTGCCCAACTACCATCATGGCTATCATATAAATAGCAAATATTATAATAATTGTCATTTTGATGTCTCCTCTCTCATTTGTACCAATTACTTCAAGAACAGATATTGTCCTTTTATGACAAGCAAGACAAGCGGGCAACCCCACTCTGAACAGCGGCTTCCGCTACCGCCCTAGCTACCGCATCTTTTACCCGTATGTCAAAGGCCGGAGGTAAAATGTAGTCCGGAGCCAGTTCCTTCTCACTGACCAAGCTCGCCAAAGCGCGAGCCGCGGCAATTTTCATCTCATCATTGATGTCTGAGGCTTGCACATCTAAGGCTCCCCGGAAAATGCCTGGAAACGCCAGAACATTGTTTATCTGGTTTGGAAAGTCACTACGTCCTGTTCCCACCACCGCTGCTCCTGCGGCTTTGGCATCATCCGGCATAATTTCCGGAGTGGGATTGGCCATGGTAAACAGAATTGGTTTGTTGGCCATAGATCGCACCATATCCGGCGTCACTACCCCCGGTGCGGATACACCGACAAACACATCCGCACCGCACATCACATCGGCCAAAGACCCCTTTTTGTGTTCCCGATTTGAAATGGCTGCCATTTCTCGCTTACTATCATCCAGCCCTGGCCGCCCCTCATAAATAGCGCCCTGCCGGTCACACAGAATCACATTGTTCACTCCCATAGACATCAGCAGCCGGATAATGGCCATACCTGCTGCTCCCGCACCGCTGGTGACCACTTGAATATTTTCCATCTGTTTTTCAGTCAATTTCAGAGCGTTAATTAGGGCGGCCAAGGTGACAACAGCTGTGCCATGCTGATCATCATGAAAAACAGGGATATCACAGCATCGCTTGAGTTTTTGTTCTATGTCAAAGCATCGAGGTGCCGAGATATCTTCCAGGTTGATACCACCAAAGCTGCCTGCCAGCATAGACACAATGTGAACAATGTCATCTACATCTTTGGTCCGGAGGCACAGGGGAATTGCGTCTACGTCGCCAAATGCCTTAAATAGAACACACTTTCCTTCCATAACCGGCATTCCGGCTTCCGGCCCGATATCTCCCAGCCCCAGCACCGCCGTGCCGTCTGTTACCACGGCTACCGTGTTCCAGCGTCTGGTCAGCATATAGCTTTGAGCGGGATCCTTTTGAATCTCCAAACATGGCTGCGCCACTCCCGGGGTATAAGCCAGGGACAAGTCGTCTGCGGTTTCTACTGGTACACGAGAATCTATGTCTATTTTACCGCGCCATTGCTGATGTAGCCGAAGAGATTCCACCGCATAGTCCATCGTTATATCGCCTCACTTTCGTTATCTAAATTTCAATCCAAAACCTTTCGTTCATCGTCCTTATACATACAGGCTACATGCCGAACACAATTGTCACAACCTCCATAACAAACCGCCAGACTGCTTTTATCCCCAGACAGCATAGACCCTTTCAAGCTCAAGACATGATTCCATGCCTGATAAACATTTTCCTCCTCTCCCAACAAAATAAAGGTCCGGCTGCCTTCGCCGCTTTCAATTCCACTGCCGGCGATTACAATGGCCTGTACACTGAACAAAATGTCAAAGGCTTTGATTTCGGTAATAATTGGACCAAAGATATTGTAAAGCCCAATTGCGGCACCCATGGATTGCTCCACTCCAGAGCGGCCGCTGTAGGCCATTGCCGCGCCCAAATCAGGAATCAACTTGTTCAGACCACATAGAATAATGGTTGGAATTCCCTGCATAAAAGCGCTGTGCAGCGCGTGTCCTCTGCTCCCCCCCCCCAACGCGGCAAAAGCCAAAGCTGCCCTGCCGTGGGAATCAATTGCATTGGCACCGGTTATAATAAGGTCGTTGCTATCCATCTGTTCCACAAGGGCTTGGATATTTTTATCCGCATTGACAGCTTGTCCAGCTTGAATCAGCAGGTTATGCGCGGTGGAAGTACTCCCCTGAGCCGATCGGGTCCCACCAGCATCAATACGCCCGGAAATCCGCATAGGGCCATAACCCAGTTCTTCAGACATAGCCGAGACCGTGGTTCCCCCGGCCAGTAGTACTCGGTGCCCTTGACTCAAGCAGTTTTGTATCTTCGGCACTCGAATCGCAGCTTGAGCAATCAGCCGTTTACTCTCATTGCCGGTCAATGTGACTTGCACCTTTTTGGGCATGTATTCTTCCTCCCAAACACCAAATTAAGCTTCTAACGCTAATTCTTTGGCCCGCATATGGAGCTTACTGTTCGATTGCTTCCATTTGGTTTGTCGCTGACACAGTAATTCGCTCAATGCATCCGCATCTTTTTGCTGTAATTGCAACATCCGGGCTGTCTCCTCAGGCGCCGTGGCACCCCGGCAGTTTCTCCGTTCCACACATATCCGAAAATCCTTGGCCTGTTCCACCTGCTCCGGGGTAAGGGGCAGTCCCATTCCATTGATGTCACGGCAATAGGCGTCCAGCAACTCCCAAGTCAAAGAATCCTGCCCAAGTCCCCGCTCAAACAGCTCGCTGACCGCACCACCCACTACCCTGTGGGCCTGCCGGAAAGAAAGACCGCCCTGACGAACCAAACTGTCCGCCAGCTCGGTGGCGTTTGAGAAGTTCCGAGCAAGTACCCCTTCCATCCGTTTCTGGTTGAAACGAAGAGAGCGAGTATATTCTTCACTGATGCGGCACATCCCTTCAGCAGTACGGACACACTCCAACACGTCTTCCCAAGCGGCAGTCATATCCCGGCTGGCCTGGAACTGAACGGAACAGGCGTCACAGATTCCTGCGTACCGGCCAGCAACCAGGCGAGCCTGAGAACGAACCGTAGCACAAATAACGGGATTGCGCTTTTGGGGCATGATGCTACTGGAATCAATCAAATCGTCCGATAAATCAGCAAAACCAGCTTCGTTAGTACACCAGAAAATGATATCTTCCGCCAAGCGTGCCAGTGTATTCAGGCTCATTACCGCAATATTGGAGGCTTCTAGCATATAATCCGCGCTTGACACCGCATCGGCGGTATGTTCCCATACTCCGTCAAAGCCCAGCAGTTCTCCGGTGCGTTCCCGGCTAATGGGATATTCAGTACCAGACATAGCGGCGGCACCTAAAGGATTCAGGTTAAAGCGATCCACGCATTCTACTATACGCTTTACATCCCGCAGCAACGGAGCGGACAACCCCAGCAGATGGAACCCCATTGTGACAGGCATGGCCTGCTGATGATAGGTATAGCCAGGGAATATCCAGTCAATCGTTTCCTCTGCCCGTCTTCGGAGTACAGATGACATATCAAGCAAAGCCTGGGCCAAAATAAACAACCGGTCCCGCAATTCCATCCGCCACATGGCCGCCTCCACGTCGTTGCGGCTTCGGGCAGCAGGAAGGTAGCTACAGATGTCCTCTCCGGCCTCTTTGCTGATTAAATGCTCCAAATTGATATACAGGTCCTCCAAGCTGGGATCTAATTCCGGCTGAGTATTTCCCCAGCCCTCCATGACGCGCAATAATTTGGAAGCCGCTTCCCTGGGGATAATTCCCTGTTCGCCCAACATAATCACATGGGCTTCCATCACAGTTACCAGATAGTCGAAAGACCCGTCAGACTTGGCCATTCGGGGGGCGTAGTAATATTTCACTACAACAGGGTTAATTTTTCCCTGCGTCTGTTCAAAAAAGCCCCCTTTGTTTTTACTGTTTTCCACAATAATCACTCCATTCCTTAGTGTTAGGATATTTGTCGTCATAGATCTCGGCAAATCAGGCATTGGATTAATTGCTCAATTTCAGTATCCGGCGACCCCTCCATGACCAGTTTCATCAGCCGCTCTGATCCATCTTGTCCCAAAAGGGGCTGGGTAAGTGACATAAACTTTTCCATTATATCATTTGAGGTCAGAGGATTGGCCAGCGAACCCTTGGGGTTCTTTACTGTGGCGGATGTGTACTCTCCATCTGTCCATTCTACAGTAACGCGAGCGCCGCTCAGGTGTTCTGTCTCCCTTAGAAGGTTAAACTCCTCGCTTTCCACCACAATCACTTTGTTGGCCAGCATTTGGATCATAGGGTCTTTTAGCGTCTCCATAGTATAGTCCGCACCCTGCCCTGTTCGGCCCAGCAGCCCCAATGCGATTCCGTATGGAATGCTGATTTGGGCGGATACCACAGAGTCCTCTGTATAGTTGTGACCTGCCATAGACAAGGCGGAGTAATTTACCTCAACCAGCACACGTCTCACTTCCCCCGGCCCACGACTGGGGGCGCTCTGATGAATTTGGCGTGCAGCTGTAATGGGGGAATGCACTGATTTACAGGAGGCAAACCATTTGTATTCCACATCTTCAATGGCCATCCGGTTTCTTGGAGCCAGCGCACGTTCTATGTTCCATTCCTGAGCAAACAGCCGGTAAAAGCCTCCGTCCTCTGCCTCCAGCACATAATGAGGGCCTGTGATTCCCGCCTGAGCCAGATAAGCGGCAAGCAACCCATCTCGGGCGGCCTGACCAGGGTGAAGCCGTTTTGACATAGTTCCATCTACAGAGAAAGCCCAGGTTCCACCGGTCCGGCTTCCCGCAATGCCCAACGCATCGGCCAACTGTATCTCATTTAGCCCAAGCAGGCATCCCACTGCGGCTGCGCCGCCAAAGGCCCCGCATGTTGCTGTTCCATGCCAGCCTTGTTCCCGGTGGTTCATATAATCCATGCCCAAAGAAATTCGGGCCATTACTTCCACGCCGCTGACCACAGCATGCAATAACTGTCCCAAGTTTGCTTTCTCCAACTGAGCGGCGGCCATTGCCGCTGGTACACAGACGCAGCCAGTATGTAAGATTGCGTAGTGTACATCGTCCAATTCCCGCAGATGGCAAAGACTGCCGCACACCATAGTAGCCATTCCTGCGTCCAGTTTATCACCACTGCCCCATACCAAAACCTTGCCGCTACCCAGTCGCTTTGCCGTATCAAGAATCAGATTTGCTTCAGGTTGGGCACTGCCATAAATTCCGACTCCTAATGTGTCCAACAGGCACAGTCTGGCGGCATTTTCCACCTTTTCTCGCAAAGCCTGGCGATTTAGCTCAACAGCCAGCAAAGCGATTCGTTCTATTCCGGATAATTGTTTTTTCATTTTGCCTGACCCTGCTGCGTTTGAATACGCAGCCTCTCCTTTCAAAAAGTCTTCTTCTATGTTGATTTTATCGTAAAATCCCCCCAAAAAGTTTCGAAATGTTGTTCGATTTTCTCCGGTATATTGCCAAATTCAGCGCTTAGCGGTTTTTAGATCTTCAAACTTAAAAAATGCGAAAAATTCTTCTTGAATCTATTTTAGAACAGAGAAAAGTCAAGTTGATTTGTACTCTTTCACTCTGATATGATGGTTCTGTGCTATCCGACTGAAAGGCAGAAAACAGGCGCGCCTAATTTGGTGTTTGATATTATTTGCTTTTTTATTTCTATCTGTTGCTTATTTGAGAATTTGGCGAACTTGCTTTTTTTCAAAACTTCGTTATACTTTGAATATCAACATGACATATAAAGCAAAGCTGTATGAATTTGAGAGGAGAAGCCATGCAGATTCGTTTTTTTAGCCGCGAGGGCTGGCTTGAAAACAAATATCATTTTCACGATCAAATGGACATTGTCTTGACCATGTCTGATGGTGGATACTTCTATGTAAACAATAAAGTTTACCCCATTACTCGTGGGAGTTTGTTTGTTTTGAACTCAGATGATCTGCATCGAAGTTGTCCCCAATCTAACTCTCTATACCAGTTTTACTCCATTCGGTTTTATATTGAAGATGTCACCGCATTTTCTTGTCCGGAGTTCAATATTTTAGGATGCTTCCAAAATCATGAGCAGTTCAATCATTGTATCCAAATGAAAGGAGACCAATTGGATCATCTGTTGAGATTGATCAATAAAATAGAATATTACCTCAATGATGACTGCTCCGCATATGGAAAACAGGTATTTATAAAAACCATATTGGCTGAAATGCTGGTGTATATCAATTTCTTATACAATGTTCCTCCACGTCCCATGCCTCCAAGCCGTGAAAACGTTTCCAAATTGCAGCCTGTTATTTCCTATATTAATGAACATATTGAGGAAAATCTTTCTTTGGATATTTTGGCGAAACAGCTGTTTATCAGCAAGTATTACCTGAGCCATCATTTTAAGGATGTCATGGGTTTCACATTGAGTGAATACATCATCCAGCGCAGATTGTTCCATGCCAAGCTGTTACTTCGTCAGGGAAGCTCGGTTACGCTGGCTGGAGAGCGATCAGGCTTCAATAGTGCAGCCCACTTTGTGCGCACTTTCACTAAGCTTGTGGGTGTTTCCCCAAAACAATATGCCAAGCAATATCCCAAATTGAACACCTATGAATCTGATTGGATGTATTCGCCTTTTCCTGGAAATCAGGATAACATTTAAGAAGAAAGATGAGGGCAAATAATTTTAATGAGAATCATACAAAGCAATACCATTGCAGAAACCGTATCCCGGCTGTGCGTCAAAGCCAACACTCAACTGCCGGCCGACGTGGCCGCCGCCCTGGACCGTCGCCACCGGGAGGAGCCATGGCCCCTGGCCCGGGAGACCCTGGGCCTGCTCCAGGACAACCTGTCCCTGGCCAAGGAGCGGGACCTGCCCATCTGTCAGGACACCGGGATGGCCTGCGTCTTCGTGGAGCTGGGCCAGGACGTCCACATTGAGGGAAATTTTGAGGAGGCCATCCACCAGGGGGTCCAGCAGGGCTACGGCGAGGGCTTTCTGCGCAAGTCCATCGTGGGCGATCCCCTCCGGAGGGTCAACACAGAAGACAACACCCCGGCGGCTATTACCGTGCGTATTGTCCCCGGGGACAGGTGCGTCGTCACCGTGGCCCCTAAGGGCTTCGGCTCGGAGAACATGAGCCGGCTGGCCATGCTCAAGCCCGCCGACGGGGTGGAGGGGGTCAAGAAATTCGTCCTGGAAACCGTCCGTCTGGCCGGGCCCAACCCCTGCCCGCCCACCGTGCTAGGCATCGGGGTCGGCGGGTCCTTCGACAAGGTGGCCGTCCTGGCCAAGCACGCCCTGCTCCGGCCCCTGGACGAGCCCAACCCCGACCCCTTCTACGCCGCCCTGGAGGCGGAGCTGCTGGAGGAGATCAACAAGCTGGGTGTCGGCCCCCAGGGCTTCGGCGGAAAAACCACCTGCCTGGGGCTGGCCATTGAGACCGCCCCTACCCATGTGGCCGGCCTGCCCGTGGCGGTGAACGTGAGCTGTCATGTGACGCGCAGAGCGGCGGAGGTGCTGTGATGCAATATAAGCTGACTACTCCCGTGACCCGGGAGGATTTGGCCCCGCTGAAAGCGGGGGATACGGTGCTGCTATCCGGTGTGGTGTACACCGCCCGGGACGCCGCCCACAAGCGGATGATGGAATTATTGGACAAGGGACAGCCCCTGCCCTTCCCGGTGGAGGGCTCCGCCCTGTACTACGTGGGCCCCACCCCCGAGCGGCCCGGCCAGGTGATCGGCTCCGCCGGACCCACCACCAGCGGGCGGATGGACGCCTACTCCCCCAGGCTGCTGGACCTGGGCCAGTCTGTCATGATCGGCAAGGGGGCCCGGAACCAGGTCGTCAAGGAGGCGGTGGTCCGCAACGGCGCGGTCTACCTGGCCGCGCTGGGAGGCGCAGGGGCCCTGATGGCCGTCAGTGTGAAAAAGCTAGAGGTCATCTGCTGGGAGGACCTGGGCTGTGAGGCCGTCCGCCGCTTGGAGGTGGAGGACATGCCCCTCACCGTCATTCTGGACGCCCACGGGGGCGACCTGTATGAGAGCGGCCCAGCAAGCTATTTCAAACATCGTCCAGTTTGAAATTTTGATTTCACATGACTCTTGGTCTCCCATTTGAGCGGAGGGGTGCTAAGGCTTCATAGGGACAATGTGGGGCTTCTCTGGTGAGTTACCAAACCTCAGAAAACCGCTTGACAATCTGGCCGGCTGGAGTTTAGATAAGGGCAGAGAGAAAAATTTGCTACTCTGTATATGGGTGGCTTTTCGCCGCAGTCTCAGCCCACAATCATTTTTAGGCCTCTTCTTTGTTTTCTCCATATCAATCTTTGAGCCGCCCGATGCTTTCTGACCCATAACTTGACCCAGAACAGGAAAAAATCAATGGAGACAACGGAGCAAAGAGGTCAGGAAAGTATTTTGTTCCGGATGGAAGAGGCCCCGAAAGCGCCCGAAATATTCAAAGCAGACTTCGGAGCGCAGCTCATAACCCGGAGGTTGCAGGTTCAAGTCCTGTCCCCGCAACCAGAAAAAGGAAGTGGAGATATCTAATCTCTACTTCCTTTTTTTGTTGTTTTATACTATATATTGTGTAATATATTAGTTTTGTTACAATATACAGTGTTTCTGTGATGGCTGGAGCGATTAAGAATAGTTGAAACTAATTGGAATTATTTGTAATTACTATTGGTAAATGTTGAGTACTGTTGGTAAGTGTGGGGGAAAAGTTTCACT
>JAAWGR010000092.1 GCA_022795445.1 Oscillibacter sp.
AACGGCAAGTATAATTATTCAAGGGCTGTACACCTTTACCCGCCATTTTTCGACATTTCCTGTTCGGCAAAAACTACAAAATCGCTCCGGCGTTGACACCGGGAGGCGGAGCGGTTTCCGTCACGGCATAAGTGCCTGCCTCCAATTTATCCACCGTATAGGTTCCATCCGTTCCAGTAATCACATCTTTGCTGTAGGAGCCGTTAGCAGATTCAATATGGAATTGTGCCCCGGCAAGGCCCTTGCTGGGGTTAGTGGAATCCACCTTTTTGACGGTCAGCCGATACGTTTCTTTGACAATATCCAGATCACCAATGATGATTTTCTGGACATTACTCGCACCAGAGCCGATGAAGGTATACTCGGATACAGTGCAGTTCCCCCATGCCCCTTGCTTGCCAAGATCGATGATATATTGCGCTCGATCGCGGAAAGAGTTATGACCTTCCTTAGCTTGATCGATATTGGTAAAATGAGTACCTTCCAAGGTGTTGTAAACGGCCATGAGTTCTTCGGCACAGGCAACAACAGGATCGCTGCCCAAGGTGCCCGCCTTATACCGCCAGATAATCGCTTGCACCCAGGCGTTCATGTACCAAGTATATCCGGCGTTCCAGACATCGTTTACACCGGCGGCGATGGCAACATCTGTGAATTTTCCAAGAGAGTGGGAATAATAATATCCCATCATCATCGTTACGGTTGGATCTGTGATGGAGGTGGGATTCCCCCACTTCTGTCCCCGCAGGGAGTCATTCATGGTAGCGCCTTTGGTCCCGCAAAAGCCGATGGCGGTTTTGCCGCCATAGTCGTAATACATCTGATGGATCAGACACCGACCCAGACTGGCCGATTGGTACGAAACACCATAGAAGCCGAATTTCTCCAGCTTAATGGTGCTCGGTCCAACTGCCATTGCGGACGAAGGCAAAAGGCCCAAAATACAGACCAGCGTGAGCAACAAGGCCGTCAAGCGAGTCTGCAAGGGATGGTTCATTTTCTTCATAAATTGATTCCTTTCTTTGAATCTGCCCATAAAAAAGAGCCTTCAGCGAACTGAAAGCTCTTTCCTGGGACAGAAGATGAAATTGTTATTCGTAGGCGTTATGAGAATTGGGATCACCCACGAACATATAGCAGTAGGCCCATCCGTCCGCAATGGTGATTCCAACACCGATGGAATCATAATATGGAGCCACCATCGTTTGGAAATGCCCTGAAGAGTTAACCCAATTCCGGACTGCCCGCTGCGGAATCTCGGTAAGATCTACACTGGTGAAGGCGGTCAAATTTGACCCGAAACCGTAAGGATAACCATGGGCCAAAGCCGTTTCACACTCTTCCCGAATGTGATGATCGGAATACTGCCGGGTGGAATGATCCTGTGCGGCGTCCATGAGAGCCGTATTGGCTGCCAGCTCCAGCACGCCATTCTCCCGGCGCACTTGGTTGATCAGCCGAATCATTTCCTGCCGGGCGTCCATATTCGCGTTTAAATCGGTGCCACTGGATACTGGGGTTTCCACATTCTCAACAGTGCCTTCTACCATCAGCGTCAGGCTTCCCGTTCCACCAGAGCCGTCAGAAACGGTGATAACTGCGGAACCAGCCGCTTTTGTAACAGCCACCCAGTTCCCGGAAACATTTTCAATGGCAACTACCTCCGGATTGCCGGAGGTCACCGTGTAGGTCCTCCCACTGGGGCCGATGATTAGACCGCTTCGATCTCCAACCTTCAGCACACTGCCCTTATAACTGCTGACACGGATAGACTCTTTGACTGGAGCCTGCGCCGGAGCCTCACCAGTATACGGCGCGTTGCTGTCCACCTGGACCCCATTCTGATAGTAAACATTGAAGCCTACGGCCTGCCCGATGTCCCGAAGCTTGACGTAGTTATTGCCGAGAATGTTGTAGGCCGTCATCTGCACCTGCTGGCCATCCACATAGATGGGGGACCAGGCCGGTTCCGCTGTGATTCCTGCGGCAATGACCCCGCCGGTCAGCGCAGCCCCCAGGGCCAGGCCGGTCAGCATCATGCCCATATCCCTCTTGAATCGGCTCATAAAGCCCTCCTTTTTGAAGCGCCGTCGCGCTTACTTTTTCGTTTGATTTCCCGGGATATTTTGAGCATAATACATCTTTTCCGGTCTGTCAAAGGTTTATTTTATTTCTCAACGCCGCTAAAATGACTTTTTAACTTTCCTCCTTCCTCAAATGGCATTTTTGCGCATTTCAGGCTGTTTTTTCTACCGCCTGGACGCAAATTCTTTTTTCCGGCTGGTTCGCCAGACAGGTGGTCAGCGTGATCCGGTTGTCGCTGGTGACCTGTAAATCACTCCAGTCGGTATTGGAGATGGTTTTGACGGAAACCACCGAATAGGTCTGGGTTCCATGGACAGTGGTGTATGTAATGGTATCGCCGGTTTTCAGGTTCTTGATATCACCGATCACATACTGGGCCCCCCGGTTGTGTCCACAGATTCCGACGTTGCCATCCCAGGCCGAGGTGGAGCTGTAGTGCCCCAGGCCCTTTTTCATACTCTCGTTGGTTTCGCCCTCCCAGACTTTCATGTTAATGCCCAGAGAGGGAATCTTCACTGTGCCAATGCTGCCATCGGAGCGTTTCATACCCTCCACACTGGTATAGGCAGTCGTCTGGGAAACCGTGGGCTGGGTAATCGAGGTTGCGGGCAGGTACGCATCCGCCCCGCCGGAGCCAGTGCCAGCCTCCGTCAGCACCGTAATGGGACCGCCGCCGCTGACACCGTAGCCGCCTGCGGTTCCGTCGCTGGCAGCCACTGCCGCCTGGAGGCCGGGCAGAATTGTCCGCTCCATCACGCCAACCTGCGTCGTGCTGAACAGGCCATACTCCAGCTCCGGGATTTGGTAGTCCACCACATTCTTCCCGCCGTAGTTGTACTGTGAGCCGTAGACGTCCTCATAGGACCCGCTCTTGTAGAAGTCCTGCGGCGCGGTAGTGGTAAAGCCATAGTCCGCCGCCTGAGCAGCAATGGGCAAACCCGTCAGCATCATTGCCGAGAGCGCCAGGGCCGAGAGCCATCCTTTCCATTTCATTCGCTTTCATCCTCCTCGTTTCCATCATGTTCTTCCGGGGCTTCGCCGTCTTCATCCCGGAGCGCCTGCACCTCCCTGCGGGAGCGTACCAGCATCACCGCCAGCACGACCAGCGCCAACAGGGCTAGGCCCGCCAGCACATAGGGCAGGACCGGAATCGCTTTTCCGGCGGCTCTGGAAATCAAAGAATCTCTGACATCCGAATTTCCAGGCTCCAGTTTGCCGCCCTCTGTGCCCAGGTACATCACCTTATATGTGACACTTTCCACGCCGTCCCGGGAAATTTTCCCCACATAGTCGGCGGTAGTGACATAGCCCGTAGCGGCCTTGTAGTAGGACTTGCCGGAGTAAGTAGCAACGGCCTGATAGGACGCCGGCGCCAGGGCGTCGCCCACCAGGTCCGTCCCTGTTACCTGCCAGTCCACGCCGGACAGGCTCAGGGTGATGCCGTTTTTGACTGTGGTTGCCGGAACATAGGACATATCGTTCCGGTCCACCGGACCAATGGTTTTCGTAGCCGTGACGGTACTGCTTCGGGTTTCATAACCGGAAGCCTCTGTGCGGATGCTGGTGTGGTCCAGCGTCAGCGTCCCCTTGTATGTGCCGTCGTCGTAATCCACGGAGGCTTCCAGCTGTTCCAGGATCTTGGAGAGGTCATTGCTTCCTGTTTCCACCGTCACCGTTTCCCGGCGGTAGAGGGTGTCGGACAGCAGGTTTTCCTCCTTGACGATATCCGCGAAGGTGTAGAGATACCCTTCCTGTTCAAAGGGTTCTTCGATCAAGCCCTGCGGGTCGGCGTCAGGGGACAGCACATAGGTCTTGATGAGCTGCTGGCTGCCGTTGAGGTTCTGCACCACGGTACTCGTGGGCACCTCCAGCGCCAAGGCATTGACCGATAAGGCCAAAACCAGCAGCAGGCACATGCAGAGCTTTTTCATGACACTTTGGACCTCCTTCTCCACAAAAATACCATGCCCGCAAGCGCGAGCATGGCCGCGAGGGGAATGCTGAGGGTGTGCTTCATTTGTGTTCCTCCTTGACCTTGTATTCTACCGCGTACTCCGGGTGTTCCCGGAGCAACGACAATAGTTTCAGGGACCGCTCCAACGCCTGCATGGTATCCCGGGGCTGGCGCTTTTGAAAGGCGTGCAGGAGCAGGATTTCTCCATTGGACTGTACTGTGAAGATAATCCGGATGACAATGCGGTTCTTTTCCCGCAGTTCATAGAAATCACGGTATTTCTCAATGGAGAAGTGTTTGTAATGGGGTTCCTTCAGCCCGGCGGGCGGCGTGCGGGACAGACGGAAAATCTGCCAGACCAGCTTTTCCCGCAGCTTCGGCTCCTGGCTTTCAATGAACAACTCAACCTGGGAAACGCTGCCGGGCGGTTGATACACTTTGATGTTGTCTATGGTTCTCACTCCTCTCACTTATCTTGGTCCAACTGCTTCAAGCGGGCGATAAAGCCCTCCGCGAACAGCTCCGCCGCAGCAGGATTTCCGCTGATCCACCAAACCGGGTCCGGCAGCGTGCGGTAGATAGCGTCGTACTGCAAGCACACCAGCAGGAATTTTTGCTTTCCTGCGGCGTCCTCCGCTGATTCTGACAACCCGGAAATCAGTTCCCGAACATCCTCATAGCTCTCAAAATAGTCGCAGAGATCGTCGAAGAACTGACCCGAAAAAATACAGCTGCATACGGAAAGGGCATCCCGGTCCAGGGCGCCCTTTTCGTCTGCCAGTCCCATCCGCCGCAGGCGGTCTGCGGCGGAATCATCGAAGGGGCTTTGCGCCCTTCTGCCTTCATACATCTTCATCACCTCCTCCGGGGTATGAAAAAAGCCTGACGCCGCAAACGCGGCATCAAGCCATATAATTGATTTTTGTTTTGTCTGTTTGACCTTCAAAGCCTTTCATGCTATAATGGATTAAAAGAAAAAATCTCGCAGGCAGGAGCGTGGCTGTATGTCTTCCCAAAGAAAAATCATCCCCTTGAGCGAGCTTCCCCTCCGCAATGATTTCATGTTCGCGGAAGTTATGCGGACAAGCGAAATCTGCCAGCTCTTTCTGGAAGAACTGCTGGGTATCAATATTCAACGCATTGAATTTATTGATAAGCAGAAGGACTTATCGGACAGCTACACGCACCACGGTATCCGCCTGGACGTATATTTGAAAGACGAGGCGGGTACGGTATTTAATGTAGAAATGCAGTCCACGAATCATGATGACCTGCCAAGACGGGCCAGATTCTATCAGAGCGCCATTGATCGAAGTGAGCTTTCAAAGAACACGCACTATGAAGAACTCTCGGAGAGCTACATTATCTTCATCTGCGACTTTGACTATTTCCAGATTGGAAAAGCGGTGGGAGAACGGCTCAGCGTTCTGAAGGGAACAGAGATGCTCTATGACGACGGTTCTCATGTATTCTTTCTCAACAGCCATTATACAGAAGGTAACGCCAGCCAGTCCATTCTGGAGTTTCTGGATATGATCCGGACCAACGATTTGGAGAAGCCATACGAAACGATTTTGGGACAAAAGGCAAAGGCACGGGTTCAGGCGGTACGGAACGACAAGGAATTGGAGGTGGCTTATATGACTTACGCACAGAAAATGCTGGATGAGCGCAGATATGGCTTCAATGAAGGACTTGCCGAAGGTAAGGTCAGGGGCCGTGAAGAAGGTCGTGAAGAAGGTCGTGAAGAGGGCCGCTCTGAAGCGTTGAAAGGCGCTGTCCTTGCCATGAAGGATTTGGCGGCGCCAGCGGACATTGCGCAGCGGTTGAAGCTGTCTCTGGAACGTGTTTTGGAAATTCTTAATCAGGAAACTTAAAGCCGGGAAATCGTCAGGGAGGCAGTCCATGCAGCACTGCCTCCCCTATTTTATGATTTCTGTGCTCTTTTTTGTAAGAACTCCAAAAACAGAGATTCAATCTCCTGGTCACTCCCCAGTCCCTCAAGATAGGGGGCAAAACGCTTGCGATCAAAAGAGATTTTCTTCGAGGGGGCCATCATACGCTCTGTGGCCTTGTCCCGGGCTTCCCGCCACGCCGCATACATAGCCTGACGTTCTGCTTTTGGCGGCGGGCACTGGCGGACAATATGCTGCATGGTGGCCTTGTTGATTTGGTAGCCCTCAATGCTGCACATCTCGATAAAGGCTTCCTGGGATTCCACATCATACTCCGCCATGAGGTCGGCACAGGCGAGGTTCAGACTCTTCGGTGCTGTTTCCAGAATCTCTTGAAGCTGAGGAATCAGCTGGGTCAATTTGATGGCCTTCCGGATTTCGTACTCGGTGACACCGAAGAACTCTGCTACCAGTGCCCGGGCAGAATACTTCTGGCGATTTTCGCTAGAAGTTGTTGGGGGATGTTTTGGGGAGAACTTCTGGCGAGAATCGCCAGAAGTTCCATCCACCATATCGCTGCGGTATCCCTGCCGGTTTTTTGCGTCCAGCAAAGCCTTATATGCTTTGCCGCGCTCTATGACAGAGAGGTTCTGACGCTGAATCAGGTTTGTGGAAGTCGCTATAACAATCGCTCGTGCATCATCAGCCTCCACAATCTCTGCGGGAATCACATCCCATCCCGCCAGCTTCGCTGCGCTTGTCCGGTTATGCCCCGCCAGGATTTCATAGCTGCCCTCATGGGTCATAGGCCGGACAATGATCCGCACCAGAAGCCCTTCTTCCTTTAACTGTTCCGCAAAGGCATTGAGCTGGGCAGGCGTATAGGGCCGAAAGCCAATATCCGCCGTGAAGAAAGGAACCAGCTTGTTCAGTGGCAGAGAACAAATCTGCACATCTCCGGGAGGAGGAGCCTCCCGGAAGAGCCTCGCATACGCTTCGTCGCTGGTTTGCAACTCGGACGCCTGCTGGCTGGCCGTCATCCGCTTTTTCAGCAGATCGTTCATAGCCGCCTTAGCCAAGCCGCAGCACCTCCTCCGCCAAACTGCGGTAACTGAGAGCGGCAGCATTCTTCGGCTCGTAGTCGAAAATGCTCTGCCCTGCGGCGGGGCACTCCGCTACCTTGATGGAAGACTCAATGGGATGCTCGAAAACGTGGAACGTCTCGCCGTAGATTTCTCCCACGCTTTCCCGGACGCTCCGGCAGAGCTGAGGCCGGGACTGGTACATAGTCAGCAGGATGCCAGCAATTTTGAGCTTCGGATTGAATTTCGTCTGTACAGACCGGACCAACTCCAAAACCTCCGGGATGCCTTCGCTGGCGAGAAAGTGAGATCGTACCGGTATAATTGCGTAATCCGAAGCGGCGAGGGCGTTGACAGTCAACAGCTCATGTTTCAAACCGCAGTCGATGATGATGTAGTCATAGTCTTCTTTCAGCGGTACCAACAGGAGGTCCATAATCTTCTCGCAGGACCGTTCCGCATACCCTACGGCGTTGTACTGGGAAAGCTGCATCACCTGAAGCCGGGCAGCGGCATCAGCCAGGCGGCGGTTGGCGGGGATCAGGTCAGGGCCGGTTTCGGTATGCAGGACTGTGCGCTTCAGATGAAGCTCCAGGTCCTCCGGGTAGTCAATGGCCGTCAGTAGCAGATTGGCCAGGGTGTACTTCTGCTCGGCCTGGGTGAAGCCCAAGGCAGCGGTCAGGTTGCCCTGGGGATCGTTATCCACCAGCAGAACTTTCTTACCAGAAGCGGCCAGCGCCGCGCCCAGATTCAGGGCTGTAGTAGTCTTGCCAACGCCGCCCTTCTGGTTGGTGACAGAAATGGATTTATACAACATATACAAATTCTCCTTATAATTTTCTACATCTGCGGCTCTGGCTAAAATCAAGGCCAAAATCTCCATTTGCAATAAATTTGCAAAACGGATAATAAAGTGTAATATCAGAAGGGAAAGAATAACAAGTGCGCTGTTTTTGGGCTGCTTTGCAGCAAATCCGCCAATCTATTGGTAATACTGGCTTTGAAAGCAAAAAAGACCTCCGGGCTATGAGTTTCTTTTACAAAAACTCATAACCCGGAGGTCGCAGGTTCAAGTCCTGTCTCCGCAACCACATTCGCCCCTAGAGCCGCAAGGCTTTGAGGGGCGGATTCCTTTCTTTTACCCTTATTGGGCCTAGAGGCCGGAAACCGCCTGAATCTTCTGCTCCATGCGGTCTGCGCTGGACTTTTTCATCTGGGCGGTAACGTGCCCATAAACGTCCAGCGTAAAGGAAGCGGTGGCATGCCCCAGGTTCTCCTGTACCGTTTTGAGGTCATCCCCGGCCTGAATCGCCATAACTGCGCAGGTATGCCCAAGCTCGTGGAAGCGGAAAATGAGGGCATCCTCGTGGAAGAGGAAAACAGAACATGGTATAATCTCCTCAAGGGCTATGGTTTGCGCCATAGCCCTTTTTTGTTGAGGAGGAACAATCATGGCACGAAAGAGCAGAAAATACCCTAATATTGACTTGCTTATCAAACCAAGTAGAGATACTGTGGGTTATATCCGTCTGTCGGTTCGGGATGAAGATTTTTCCGGTTCCATTGAAAATCAAAAACTTATCATAGAAGAATGGGGACGCCAACATCAGATCCCTATTATGCGCTACTATATCGACAACGGTTTCAGCGGTAAACGATTTGACCGTCCGGCATTTCAGCAAATGATTCAAGATATTCTCGCTGACAAAATTGAGTGTATTGTTGTCAAAGACCTTTCCCGACTAGGCCGTGACCACATTGCCGTTGGCTACCATCTAGAAATATTCTTTCCCAAGCAGCGTGTCCGGTTTGTGTCTATCAATGACCAATTTGACACGGTAGATGGTATCACCAATCAGAATAAAGAAGTCACAATCCAGTCAAGAATTCGCATTCCATCTATTAACCTCTTTAATGAACAGGTGTCTATTGAAACGAAAATCAAAGTGACGGAGTCATTGGATATGAAATCACAGCGCGGAGAATTTATTGGGCCGAGGGCCCCGTTTGGTTATCAGAAGTCCAGAGAAAATCCGGACCAGCTTATTCCTGATCCGGTAGCGGCTATCATCGTTCAGAAGATTTTTGAGATGGCCTCAAACGGCACTGGAGTAACTGGCATTGTTCGATATTTGAATGAACGTGGGCTCCCCACACCAATTCAGTATGCCAGATCCAATGGCCTGAGTGGAAATTATGACAATGGAGATGGGAATTGGAATAGCCGGTCTGTCAAATACATTCTCACCAATCGGACTTATACTGGTATGCTGGTGCAAGGAAAAGAGAAGCGAGTTGTAAAAGCCACCCATGAACCGCTGGTTGAGCCCTCTATATTCGATACCATCCAACCAAAAGGCGTTCCAGTCCAGGGCTTACAATGTAGTTCCACAGGGACAATCGGCAGAGAACATTTTGAAGGGCAAAGTTGTTTGCGGGTGCTGCGGCGGAAAGATGCAGCGAAAGCGAGGCACCAATCATGCTGACTGGTACTTTTTCGCCTGCATTACAAAGAATCGTCAGGGGGCCGGTAAATGTACGGGGATGTATGCCAGGGAAGAAGATATTTTCAATGCGATCTACCATCAGTTAAAAATTTATGTGAGTGAGCATTATATTACTGCCTCGCAGCATAAACAACAGATTCAGCAATTCAACGACGAAATCTTTGAATTTGCCCAGAGCAGCGAACAGGCGTGGACAAATGCAATGGAACACTACGAGCAATATGTCCGGGGAGAAATTAATAAAGAGGCGCTCCGAACGGCTTTAGATGTAGCTCATGAAGCAAAGTCTGTGCTTGCTGAAGCTATGGAACAAAAAGTGGCCAGTGAAAAAGAATACGGGATATTCCGTCGGCTTCTGTCTGCCAGCGACAAACGGATTCCGCTTAGTGAAATTATGGACTGTATCGAGAAAATCGTAGTAGACGTGGGCAAGAAAATTGTGGTAAAATAGAATATTTCATAGCCATGGTAAGTTTTTGAAAATAAATACGCTTTGGGTATAGAATGAGGTATCAATATGAGTAAGCAGAAAGGTAAAAAGAAAAAGTCATCGGCCACAAAAGCTTCCGGACATAAGAAAACTACTACAGAGCTAATTGCTGCACGAGATGGCGGGCAGATCGCTCTCAAGGGGTATTCTTATCAACTCCTTTATTCTTGTTACTTGATTCTTTCCACTGTTGACCCCAGTACATCATTTGGGCTTGAGGGAATGGAAGATATCGACTGTATTGAATGCACGGATAATGCTCACAGTATTAC
>JAAWGR010000012.1 GCA_022795445.1 Oscillibacter sp.
CCCATGTCCAGCACCCGGTTGACCAGCCGGGGCGTGTGGGAGGACAGACCGATGTGCCGAACGGTCCCTTCCGTTTGCAGTTTTTGGATGTATTCCAAAACGCCGCTTTCCAAAATCTTGTCCCAATCGAATTCTTCATCAATACAGTGGAGAAATCCGAAGTCGATGTAGTCGGTTCCTAGGGCGGAGAGCTGCCATTCAACAGAGTGTTTAATGGTATCCAGATCGGTAGTCCAGCCATATTTCCCGCTTTGATAGTCTGCGCCGAAGTGGATTTGGAAATAGAGTTTTTCCCGCATCCCTGCAATGGCCTTTCCATAGGCGGGGAAAGGTACGGCATCCGATGAGGCCATATCAAAAAAGTTAATCCCCGCTTCCAGAGCCATTGTCATAGCAGCTTCTGTCTCTTTTTCACCGGCCATTCCGATGGAACCGGTTCCAAGCCCCAGGATGCTGATGTTCTCGTTCCCTTTTGGAAGCTTACGGTATTCCATAAAATGAT
Source organism: Oscillibacter sp. (assembly GCA_022795445.1). Classification (GTDB taxonomy): domain Bacteria; phylum Bacillota; class Clostridia; order Oscillospirales; family Oscillospiraceae; genus Oscillibacter. Next base: position 503 of record JAAWGR010000012.1, read on the forward strand.
TCCTCCTTGCTGCTGAAATTAAGGCTTGAGGTTTCCTGTATTCCTATTGTAACAAAAAAGCTTAAAATGTAAAGAGTCGGACTTACAGTGTTCCATTACGTTTGTTTGTCTATAAAACGGAGCCCTATTGACACAAATTGGAGCATATAACCAAAAGGTATATACTGCGTAACAAATCGGAACTTCCGCTTTCCGATTTGCTTTTATATAATACAGACAACAAGGACAAATAGGATAATCAATCTCAAAACAGGAGGATTTTATAATGGAATACGTAACTTTATCCAACGGTGTAAAGATGCCCGTTCTGGGCTACGGCGTCTACCAGATAACGCAGGACGAATGCGAACGCTGCGTACTGGATGCCCTGAACGTGGGCTACCGTTCGATTGACACCGCCCAGAGCTACTTTAACGAGGAACAGGTGGGTTCCGCTATCCGGAAGTCCGGCGTTCCGCGGAAGGATATTTTCCTGACCACCAAGGTCTGGATCGAGCATTACGGCTATGAGGCTGCGAAGGCTTCCGTGATGGAGTCCATGCACAAACTCCAAACAGACTACTTGGACCTGGTTCTCCTGCATCAGCCCTTCTCCGATGCCTATGGTGCTTACCGGGCTTTGGAGGAACTCTATGACGAGGGCAAACTCCGGGCCATCGGAATCTCTAACTTCTATGCGGACCGGATGGTGGACTTCGCGTCTTTCAATCGCATCAAGCCCATGGTGAACCAGGTAGAGGTCCACATTTTCAACCAGCAGAAGACCGCCAAAGAGTGGGCGGACAAATACAGTATTCAGTTGGAAGCCTGGGCGCCTTTTGGTGAGGGACGGGGCGGCACCTTCAACAATCCTATAATTGCGGACATTGCCCAAAAGTACGGCAAGACTCCTGCCCAAGTCATGCTCCGCTGGCACATTCAGCGCGGTGTGGTGGTGATTCCCAAGTCCACCCATAAGGAGCGCATGGCGGAAAATCTGAATGTTTTCGACTTCACCCTGACGGTGCAGGATATGGACATGATCGCTGCACTGGATTTGGAAACCAGTTCTTTCTTTTCCCACCAGGACCCCAAGATGGTGGAATGGTTCGTCCAGATGGTGGAGGAGCGGAAGAAACAGCATGACAGTTCCAAAGAGAAAAAGTCTTGGTAAATCAGAGGTCAATATGAGATATGGAAAATCACTTGCAGTGAGGAGTCTTATGAATCTGTATCGCAAATGGGCCGCGTTGGCTCTTGGCCTTTGCGTAACGCTGGCCTTAACTGGCTGCGGCGGAAATGATAGGCAGAGTGCCTTGGCAGAGGCCCAGACGTCCGGGAACGCAGAAGGCAACTCTATGCCATCTGCTCCAGCAGAGGCCGGCAAAATTTTGATTGCTTATTTTACCGCAGATGAGAACCGGGCTGTGGATGCTGTAACCTCTGCCAGCGTCACCACGGTGGACGGTATAGACAAAGGCCGGGTGCGGGCAGTAGCCGACATGATTGCCGATGAGATCGGCGGGACCTTGTTCTCCATTCAAACTTCGGTGGAATACCCTACGGACGGCGGCGAACTCATTGACTATGCTGCGGAGGAACAGGAGCAGAATGCCCGCCCAGAGCTGACCGTTCAGATTGAAAACCTGGAGAACTATGACACAGTTTTCATTGGCTACCCCACATGGTGGTATGACATGCCCCAGGTCCTGTACAGCTTCTTTGACGCTTACGACTTAGCAGGCAAAACCATCATTCCCTTCAACGCCCACAACGGCAGCCGCTTTTCCGGCACCATCCGCACCATCCAGGAGCTGGAGCCGGAAGCTGTGGTCATTGAGGATGGCTTCACCGTCAGTGAAAAAGACGTAACGGATGCCGCAGCCGATGTAGCAGAGTGGCTGGAAGGACTTGGATATTGAATTGGTTCGTTAACAGAATCTTCATTTGACATGGAGTCCACTCCATCTGATATCCTCTTGCCGTGTAAAACGGCAAGACCTCTAAATTTTTGCAAAGGAGAACCTACTATGAAATCAAAAACCCTCAAGCAGACGATCTCGCTTTTCATGGCCGCCGTCATGCTGCTGGCCCTGAGTGTCACGATCTCCGCCGCATCCTTCTCCGATGTACCCGCAGGGGCCTCTTACGCCGAAGCCGTCCATTGGGCAGCGGAGCAGGGCTATGTCAACGGCTATGCCGACGGACATTTCGGCGTCAATGACAATGTGACCCGGGCCCAGCTCTCCGCCATCCTCTACCGGGCGGCGGGCAGTCCTGCCGCCTCCGGAACTACCCGCTTCTCTGACGTGAGCCCGGATGCATACTATGTCAATGCCGCCAGCTGGGCCGCAGATAATGGCTTGATCAATGGTTATGCTGATGGCCGCTTTGGTGTCAACGCCCCCATAACCCGCCAGCAGGTAGCGGCGATCCTCTGGCGCTGGGCCGGTTCTCCGGATGCTGCGGCGGACGCCTACACAGATGCCGCCTCCATTGCCTCCTATGCCCAAACAGCGGTGGATTGGTCCCGGGCTAACAATATCATAGCCGCCCGGTCCGATGGAAGCTTTGAACCTGCCGTTCCCGCAACTCGCGTAGAGATCGTCTCTGCCCTGTATAATTACATGGACAAATTTGCATCCGCCGGAAGCGGCAAGGTGCTGGTGGTCTACTTCTCCGCCAGCGGCAACACTGAAACGGTAGCAACGACCATCGCCGAAACTCTCAACGCCGATATTTTCGAGCTGGTCCCTGAGACGCCCTACACCGACGCGGACCTGAACTGGACCGTCTCCGGAAGCCGGGTCAACCAGGAGCATGAGGATACCGCAAAGCAGAACGTGAAACTGGCGAAAAATACCGTAGACAACTGGGCGGACTATGATGCCGTGTTCATCGGTTATCCCATCTGGTGGGGCATCGCCGCATGGCCGGTGGACAGCTTTGTCTCCGCCAATGACTTCACTGGAAAGACTGTTGTTCCCTTCTGCACGTCGTCCTCCAGCGGATTGGGGGACAGTGGCAGCTTGCTCCAGGATTTAGCGGAAGGCGGCGACTGGCTGGAGGGCCGGCGGTTCCGCAGCAGCGCAGAGGAAAGCGAAATTGTAGAATGGGTGGAAAGCCTGCAAATTTCTGAATAAAGTACAAAAAGGGAGCTGAAACCTGGAGAAAGGTTCCGGCTCCCTTTTCCTACGAGGAGGAATCATTGTGCATTTGACGCCCTGGATTCTGGCGCTCAGCTTGTTTCTGACCAACTGTGCTTCCCTCGCCGCGCCGCTTTCTCCGGAACCAATCGAAACCAGCGCGGCAGTAGAAGCCCAGTTGGTCACAAGACAGGTTCTGGATGGACAAGAGGGAGAAATTCATTATAGTTATTATTTGCCGGAGGGATATAGCGAAGCGAATGCCTATCCCATGATGGTGGTTATGCCGGGCTATGGCCGGATGTGGTTCGGCGAGAACTCCGCCGGACGGAATGTAGAGTGGAACGGCTTTCAGACGTGGCTGGACCGGGGGATGATCGTAGTCTCCGCCCAGCTGACAGACTGGCACGAGAAATCCGCCTGTCAGGCCGTGGAACTGACGGAGTACATGATCGAGAATTTTAGGGTGGACACCAGCCGGGTCTATGCCGCTGGGTACTCCGCAGGCGGTGAAACCATGTCCCAGGCAGTATCCCTGCGGCCAGACCTGTACGCCGCCTATATCCACGGGGCTTCCCAGTGGGATGGAACCTATGCGCCAGCCGCGGAAAATCAGGTCGCCGTCTATATTTTCATGGCGGAAAACGACGAGTATTATGGCTCGCAGAAAGCCAGAACCGCTTATGACGGTTTGCTGTTCGCCTATCAGGAGGCAGGGGTTTCTGATGAGGAAATCGAAAAATTGCTCCAGATTCAAATTCCGGACAATGCCTGGTTCAACCAGCGGGGCATTTACAATTATTATAGAGATGGCAGCGTATTGTTTGATGAAGAAGAGATCCTTGAGTGGGTGCTGAACCAGGAGAAGCACCAATGACTACAAAGCAAGGTTTGAGGATTGCAGTCGATTTCCTGATGTCCGCCATGCTGCTGCTCTTGATGGTCTATGAACGGATTGGAACGCTGCCTCACGAAGTACTGGGCACAGGAATGTTTGTGCTTTTGATTCTGCATCACATTTTAAACCGCTCCTGGCTGCGGAATCTTTTTAAGGGAAAATATTCGCTTTATCGGGTCATTCAAACAGCATTTGTTCTTTTGATCTTCTTGACAATGATTGGCTCTATGGCCAGTGGAGTGGTCCTCTCCAGGCATTTGTTTGCCGCTCTGCCCATCCGGGACGGGAGATTCATCGCCAGAACAGCCCATATGCTCTGCGGATATTGGGGCTTTGTCCTCATGAGCCTGCACTTGGATCTGCACTGGAACGTCATGATAGGAGTTGTCCGCAGGATGCGGGGAGGAGAGCAGGCGTCCCCTTCCGCTGTTTTGGGCCTGCGGCTTGCCGCTGTTTTGGTGGCGCTGTATGGTCTCCAGTCCTTTTTCGGCCATGATCTCGGCGATTACTTGCTGCTGAGGACTCATTTTGTATTTTTGGAATTTGACCGGCCTGTAGCTTTGCTCCTGCTGGATTATCTGGCCATCATGGGCCTGTTCGTCATTTGCGGCTATTATGCTGGGCGACTTTTTCATAGAAAGAACCACGGTTCAAAACCATAACGGAGGGAGAACTTTATGAAAGCCTGGATGTGACCAGCGAGGAATACAACAAGTGGACAGATTCCAGCCTTTGATCGGACTTTGATGGAAAGGAAGGTTCTTTATGAATTTTCAGTATCACAATCCTATCCGTTTCGTTTTCGGCACAGATGCCATCAACCAGCTGCCAGAGTTTTGCCAGGACCGGAAAGTTCTCCTGATATATGGCGGAGGCGCTATTCAGAAAAACGGCGTCTACGACCGGCTGGCTGGTACATTGAATGCCGTTGGCATTCCTTTTGTGGAATTTGGAGGCGTTACCGCCGCCACATATCAGACAATCCTGGACGGCATTGCCCTGGCCCAGCGGGAACAGGTGAACGCCATCGTTGAGATCGGCGGCGCCAGTGTCATGGACACTGGAAAAGCCATCGCTTTCGGTGTAGTTCATGAAGGCCTTGAGGATTTTATTGAGGGCCGCACAAAATCTGATGGAAAGCATCTTTTCGATATCGTTGTTCCTACATATCCTTCTACCGGCTCAGAAGCCAACGGTGTCTGCGACATCATGGAATACAAAGGGCATGGCACGGAGTTGTTCGGCGCATGGCCGGACATTTGCCTGATGGACCCCACTGTCACGCTGTCCCTAGACCGTCAAAGCACCGCTTATTCCGTCCTGGTCTGCTTCATCCAGGCCAGCGCCTGGTTCATCGGCAATCACCAAAACGATATTGCCAAAGGCTTTGCCAAAACGGTCCTTCGAACCTTGCTGGAAAGCTATAAAAAGCTCCTTGCGGACCCGGCGGACCTGCGGGCCAGAGAACATGTCATGTGGGCTTCCTGCGTGAACACCATGGGCGTGTTCCGCTCCGGTGTGGACAATTTTTACCCCTGGACGCTCTTCTCAGTTGGGTATATTCCCCGGGTGGCCCATGGCGTCTCCTACCGGGAAGCTTTGGCGGCTGCCTATCCCAATTGGCTGAAGGGCATTTCCCAGTACCATGTGGGGGATATTCGGATGCTGTTCACAGAGATATTTGACATAGACCCAGCCCTGGAAGATGCGGCGGTGGTTGAAACAGGCTGCGCGCACCTTCGGATGATAATGCAGGCAGGCGGCATTCCTCTGTCGCTGTCCGTCCATGGCGCATGTCCCTCTCTGGAATATGTCAGCAGCGCATTAGCGCCGGAGGATTTCGGCGAGTTTACGCTGGAGGAAATGCATCGCATGATTTCGGCTTGCTATCAATGAGCGGCAATGTCCAATAATGGTCTCCACAATTTTCCGCAGTGATGTTGCAGGTACGCACAGACTGGATCCAGAGTCTGCTGAGCAGTGGGCTGTAGTAGAGATGCAGGAAAGAGTAAACATTAAATATTTGTTGAAAACAGAAAGGTGGCCTTTTATATGGGTAAAAAGATTTTGATTTTAGCCGGCAGTCCCCGAAAGGGCGGAAACTCCGATATTTTGTGCGATGAATTTGCCAGAGGCGCAGAGGAGACTGGACATCAGGTTCAAAAAATCTACGTTCACACGCTGCATATTGGCGGCTGCATGGCCTGTTACGCTTGCCGGAGCACGGGCGTCTGCGTTCAGAAGGACGGTATGGCGGAGGCCTTGGAGGCGTTAATTACAGCGGATGTTATTGTCCTGGCGACTCCTGTTTATTTTTACTCTATGGATGGGCAGCTCAAAACCCTGATCGACCGGACACTGCCCAGATACACCGAAATCCAAGATAAGGATTTTTACTTTATCGCCACAGCCGCTGCGGGCAAACGGGCTATGGAACGGACCATGGATGCTCTGCGGGGATTCACAGACTGCCTCCCTGGGGCGAAATGCAAGGGCCAAATCTACGGTTCTGGCGTTTATCAAAAGGGCGAGGTTCGAGACACTCCGGCTATGGCGGAAGCCTATCAGGCAGGGAAACATGCTTAAAAGAACGAGGCGGTCTCGAACGCGGGCTTGGCTGCCTTCTTTACAATCTCCTGCATAAACTGGTAAAATACCCTCAGGAAAGGAGGCGGCCTATGTACAATCCACAATTAGAGACCTTCCTCCGCGTGGCGGATGCGGGCAGCTTCAACAAGGCGGCGGAGGAACTGTTTATCACCCCGCCTGCTGTTATCAAACAGATCATGTCCCTGGAGTCCAACTTAGGGTTTCCGCTGTTCATCCGCAGCCACCGGGGCCTGACCCTGACGCCGGAGGGCAAATCCCTTTACCGGGACGCCCAATACGTCATCCAATACTGCAAAGATGCCATCATCCGGGCGAAAAACGCATCCCAGGAGGGGGATAAAGTCATCCGCATTGGCACTTCCCCCATGACGCCGGGACAGTTTCTTATGGACCTGTGGCCCCGGATTCACGAGCATTGCCCAGATATCAAATTCAAGCTGGTGCCTTACGAGAACTCGCCGGAGAACGCCCGGGAGATTCTGCGAAACCTGGGAGAGCATATTGATATTGTGGCAGGGCCGTTTGATCAGGACTTTTTGATAACCCGGCAGTGCGCAGCGCTGGAGCTATCCAAAGAACCCGTGCAGTGCGCTGTGTCGATTTACCATCCTCTGGCTCAGAAGGAACAGTTGACCATCCAAGACCTCTATGGGGAGAATTTTCTCCTGATCCGCCGCGGCTGGAACCAGTACCTGGACCAGCTGCGGGACGAGCTGTGGCAGGAGCATCCACAAATCAAAATCGTGGATTTCGATTTCCTCAGCATCAATGTCTTCAACCAGTGCGAAAACTCCGAAGACATCATGATGACCATTGACAATTGGAAGAATATCCACCCCCTTCTGAGGACCATACCAGTGGATTGGAATTACACAATTCCTTTTGGTCTGCTTCACGCGCCGCGACCTTCGGATACCGTGCAGATTTTCCTGAATGCGGTCAAAGCAGTGCTGGAGTTATAGCGTCTTTTTGGCTGTTACCAAAAGGTATATACTGCATAACGAATCGAGACTTCTCAAGAGGTCTCGATTTTTTTATAATAAAGCCATCCAAAGAGAAAGGAAAGGGGGAGACGCTATGATAAGGCAGAGTATCGCCGCCCTTTTATTGGCACTGGTCATGACTGCCTGCGAACCGGTAGGCGCGGAGGAGGCCGAGAACGTGAAATTGGCCAGCAGCGCTGCCTATATGGCAGACACCAGAATCGAAGACGTCGTCGCAGACCCGGTTTTCGGCGATTGGGGACGGCTGATTTTCCCAGTGCAGGTCAGCTATTACTGCGGCGAAACTCTGGAAGATTTGAACCTAACGTGGTATCGAAACACTGACCCGGCGGCCTTCGGCGGGGACGACCTGCCCCGATCCAGTACAGTGGTAATGCAGTACACCGGACTAAACAAGTACAGTATCGACGATCCGCCTACCTATGCCTGTGTAGGCACGAACGACGGCATTGCCGGTTGGCAGCTTATAAAGCGCCGCGTAGACGCGATGGCTGCCGCGGGTATCGATACAGAGTTTCATGCTTACGAGGGTCTGGGCCATGGCTTTGGACTGGGGATCGGCACCGTAGCTGAGGGCTGGATCAACGACGCAATTGTGTTTTGGGAAAACCATATGGAATCAATCGAGAGGAGAAAAACATGAACAATTTTATCTTTGAGAATGCCACTAAGGTAATTTTCGGCAAGGGCTGTGTGAAGGAATATCTCCGCTGCCTTTCCAGCCACTATGGTCCCAACGTCTTGCTGGCTTACGGCGGAGGTTCCATCAAACGGAACGGCGTCTATGATGAGGTGTACAAGGCCCTCCGGGATGCCGGGAAGAACATTTTTGAATTCTCAGGCATCATGCCCAATCCCACCTATGCCAAGGTCTTGGAGGGTGCCAAACTGGTGCGGGAAAACCAGGTTGATCTGCTCCTGGCTGTAGGCGGCGGCAGCGTTATGGATTGCTGTAAGGCCGTATCCATGGCGGCAGTCTATCAGGGTGATCTTTGGGCGGACTTCTGGGCTCGGCCCGGTGTGGTGGACTTTGAGCCGGTTCCTCTGGGTATGGTGGTCACGGTTTCCGGCACAGGCAGCGAATGCAACGGCGGAGCCGTCATCACGAATGAGGCTTTGAAAATCAAAACAGGCCGGGACTACCCCAAATGCAATGCCAGATTTACCCTGATGGACCCCGCTTATACCTTCAGTGTGCCAGCTTTCCAAATGGTTTCCGGCGGCTTTGAGACACTGAGCCATATAATGGAGATCTATTTCAGTGCGCCAGATAAGGAAAACGTTTCCGACGACATTGCGGAAGCTTTGATGCGGGGGGTTATCCGGGACCTGCGGGCGGCGATTGCCAATCGGAAGGACTACGCTGCCCGGAGCAACCTTATGTGGGAAGCGACGATGGCGGAAAACCGTATCCTCAAACTGGGGAAGCAGACGGATTTCCAGTGCCACATGATGGAGCACCAGTTAGGAGCCTACACAAACTGCAACCACGGCGCGGGCCTGGCAGTGCTGCATCCAGCTTACTATCGGATGATCTGCAACGCTGGGGTGAAAAAGTTTGCCCGCTTTGCTGTCCGAGTCTGGGATATCCCGACCGAAAACAAGAGTAGAGAAGAACTGGCACATGCAGGCGTGGAGGCGTTAGCGGACTTCATTAAAGAAATCGGACTTCCCGTCACGCTGCGGGAACTGGGGATAACGGAAGAAACGCCCCTGGAGGAGATTGCAAACTCTGTTCCTTTGGCGCCCGGCAGTTATGGAAAGCTGACCCATAAGGATGTGCTGGCAATTTTCCGGGAGTGCTTTTGATAGTGAGACATATGGAATTTTATGCGCTGCCTGATCGGTTTGATTGGGTGGCGCTGCATCTGCGTCACCTCTTGCAGAGCGGTGCAAATTGTGCTAAAATAACAGAAATTTTGTACAACCGCAAAGGAGCCGCATGTTATGGAACCCTTTCAACAGGCTTTGACCGAAAACAGCTATATGCGCCAGGAGGAACTGGTTTTTTGGGACTGTGACCGCGAAAAACGTGTCCGGGTCGCCGCTTTGCTGAGTAAGCTCGGCGCTTTCGCCGGCTATGACTACGACGCCCGCGGCCTGACTCATGAAAAACTGTACGCTATGGGCGAAGTATTTCTTCTCTCCCGCGCCGCCCTGTGCATCCACCGCTGCCCGATGGCCCGGGACGTGCTGACCATCACCACCTGGGAGAACGGTGTGAAAGGCGCACATATGCAGCGTGTCTACGAGATGGCTGATCAGGCCGGACGGCTCTGCGTCAGCGCCAAAAGCGACTGGATTCTTATGAACCCCGCCACCCGTAAAATTGCCCGCCCCAATACATTCACCGCAAAGCCCCTCACCGTCTGCCCCAAGGAGATCGACTGCCCGGACCCCAAAAAAATCCTCCTGCCCAAGGAGGGCCTGGAGGAGCTGGGAACCCGCTGCGTCCGCTGGTCCGACCTGGACGGCAACGGCCATCTTTTCAGCGGCAACTACGGCGACTATGTTTGGGACGCCTTGCCAGAAGACCTGCAATCCCAAACGCCCCGGGAGTTTTTCATCAATTATAACCGGGAAGCTGCACTCGGTGATGAGCTGCGCTTCACAGGCTTCCGCGAGGGGAAAACCTACCGTATGGAGGGTATTGGGCCGAATGGCGTCTGTTTTACGGCACTCTGCGTATTTTAACAGCACAAAAACAGCCTGGGAGGTATCTCCCAGGCTGCATGTTTATCGTATCAGCGTCTGCGCCCGCCGCCGCGGGAACCGCCGGTACGGTGCATCCCGCCGCTGCTGCTGCGCTTCACGCCGCCGGAGCTGGTGCGCCGCGCACCGCCGGACGAACTGGGGCGTGCAGTACGGCCCGCGCCGCCGCCGAAAGAACCGCCGCTGCTGAAGGTACTCTTAGAACTGCGCCCGGCCCCACCGCCGAAGGAGCCGCCGCCGCTGAAGGAACCGGAACTGCGTCCGGCTCCGCCGCCGAACAGTCCGCCGCTTTGGGGCGGCCTGGGGGCTCTGGGAGGCGGGGGAGACCGCCGTACCCTGGGACGGCCCCAGAAAATGGGGTAGTATCTGGGTGGGGGAGGCATTCCGGGGCCAAGGTACCGCCGCCGGTAACGCTGGTAGCGGAAGGCGTCGGCGGCAATCCACCAGACCGCCAGCACAAAGATCAAAATCGCCAGTCCGCCCAAGAGGACAGCCGAACCAGCAACCGCGCCTGCGGTGGAGGCATAGCCTCCGGCGAGGGCGTTATAGCTTCCGCTGGTATCGGGGAAGTACCCAGGCTGGATGGTCACGCTGTAAAGCCCCTGGAAGTAGGCGATCAAGGCGTCGAAGGTGTCCCGGACGGCTTGGTCGTACTGCTTTGCGGCAAAACCGGATTCCAGCGTATCCAGCACTGTGCTTTCGATCCGGGCCTGTTGGGCGTCGGAAAACCCTCTTCCCCAGGCGACGTAGTAATCGCCGTCCGGCACGCCATAGTAGAGGTTTTCCAGGGCCAGTACCAGCAGGATACCATTATTCCGTTCCCGGGAGCCGATGCCCAGGCGGGTGAACAGTTCCTCGGCATAATCGGCGATATCGGCGCTGCCGGTGGTCTTTACCACGTCGACAACGATTTGCGCCCCCGTCTGGGCAAAGAGGGATTCGTTCACCTCCTCCACATATTTAATGGTATCTTGGGTGAGTACGCTGCCTTCGTTGTGGACGACATAGTTGAAATCCCCGGTGATCCCGGCTTCTCCGGCAGGCTTGCGGGCCTGCCCCAAGGCGATGCCCGCAAGGATCGCCAGGACCATGATGACCGCCGCAACGGGGCGTTTTTGCAAAAATTTCATAGGCTCAACCCTCTGCTTTGCTGGAATGGAAGTCCGGCTCGTCTGTCCGGCCTACGAGATAGTCGATGGATACTTGATAATAGTCGGCGATTGCGATTAGCTTTTTCACGCCTGGCTCATGTTCGCCAGTTTCATAACACTGATAACCACGAATAGAAATACCAAGCAATTTAGCAAGTTCCCGTTGGTAAAGCCGACGTTCAGTTCGCAATGTTTTTAGCCGTTCTGGAAATGTGGGCATACTTCACCCCTTGACACGCATGATAATTAGTATTATAATGAATGAAAAGTAAAATAAAGGAGGGATTTGTCATGTCCGAACTCATGGAATTGCTCTATGACTACGCCCGTGAACACGGTCTCAGCCGCTATATCAACCAAGAGGACTACCAGCAGCTGGAAGATTTGGAAAGCAAGAGCTTATCCAGCCTGTGCCGCAGCCTTTCCGCCGCGCAGGCTGAAGCGCTGGAAACCTACCAGCACACTTCCTACGGGCAAAAGCAGCTGGAACTGGAAGCCATGTTTCAAGCCGGATTTGAAGTCGCGTTAAAGCTCCATACACTTTAATTGTGCAGTTCCATCAGCTTCTGCCGCAGCTCGCCTTCGATGCGGCCCAGTTCCGCCTCGGCGGCCTTGCGCTTCTGCGCGCCGTCCCGCTGGATGTTCAGAACCTCGTCCAGGGTGGAGATTAACTGCTGGTTCGTATGCTGGAGCGTCTCGATGTCCACGACACTGCGCTCGGCCTCCCGGGCGGTCTGGATAGTGCCCATTTTCAGCATATCGGCGTTCTTTTTCAGCAGCTCGTTGGTCATCTCGGTCACGGCGCTCTGAGCCGCGGTCGCCTGACGGCTGTGCTCCATGCCCAGCGCCAAAACCATCTGGCTCTTCCAAAGCGGGATGGTATTCACCAGAGAGGACTGGATTTTTTCCACCATCAAGGTATCGTTGTTTTGCAGCAGCCGGGTCTGGGGCCCCATCTGGATGGAGATCACGCGGGTCAGCTCCAGGTCGTGGATTTTCTTCTCGAACCGCTCGCACATCTGCACCATGTCGTTGTACCGCTGGGCATCCTCCTGCGCGCCGGTCTGTTCGGCCTTGGCGCGGAGCTGTTCCAGCTCATTTGCCCGCACGGAGTTCAGCTTTTTCTTCCCCGCCAGGATATACATGGTCAGTTCCTTGTAATATTTCAGGTTCAGCTCATACATCTGATCAAACATCGCAATGTCCTTCATCAGCGTAATCTGATGCTGTTCCAGCTCCCGGGAGATCTTGTCGACGTTCGTCTCCACCTTGGAATACTGGGCCTTCATGGCTTCCAGCTTATTCCCGACCTTCTTGAACTTGCCGAACAAGCCCTTCTTCTCCTCCTCCTCGCCGAAGCCCTTCAGCTCCACGACGAGTTCGGAGAGGGACTTGCCGATCTCGCCCAGGTCCTTGGTCCGCACGGAGCTGAGGGCGTTTTCAGAGAACCCGGCGATTTTCTTCTGCGCCTGTCCGCCGTAGTTCAGGATGGCGCTGGAATCCATAATGTCGATTTTCTGGGAGAAGTCGTCCACGGCTTTCTTTTCCGCGTCGGACAGCATAGAATCGTCCAATTCGACCGGCTTGATCTCCGGCTTTGCAGGTTCCGGGGCGATGGGCGAATCGGCTTCGAGCCCCAGGCTCAGCTCAGGGATGGCTTCTTCCGCCGCAGGGGCGTTGCCGAAGCTCAGCTCGGGGAAACCATTGTCACTCATTGTCTTTACCTCCATTTTAATGTCGTATTTATCTAAATCGTCTGCCAGAAACGTCTGGGGTTACTCTCTGGATGCTAAAATGTGGCAGATGCAGCCCACCGTCCAGATACCGCCAAGGACGGTATAAAGGATGTTGATTCTTTCCCCCTGGAACAGGCCCAGGTAGAGGAACAAAACGGCGCAAAGGCCGGTAATCAAAGCCATAGAGCTGTGGGAGAATTTGTTTCCTCTCATAATGCGGCACCTCAAAATTCCAAATGAATGTCGTTGGGACTGTCCTGTACGCTGCTGGATCCTGAGAGGCCCTCCCGGGCCATCATGGCTTCCAGGACAGCAATCTCGGCGGAGACGTCCATCGCGTCGGCGCCATAGAGGCTGTCAAGTTGTTTTTCAAAGGCTCCCGCGACGCTGTGGATCATGGTTTCGATTTTGGACAGCGTAGCGTGGATGTTCTGTCCAGAGACGCCTGTGCGGTTCATACGGTCATAGCTGTTCAGGAGTTTTAGCGTAGTGGGCAGGTAGTAGTCCATAAAGCGGTGGATTTGGGGGAGTTTCGACGGATTTTCCTGGACAGCCTGGAAAATTTGCTGCGTAGCCCGTTCCAGGCGTGTGATATCGGTGGAAATGCCGGGAGCGGGGATGTTTGCGTTCAGGCGTTTCATTTCTGCAATGGACTCTGCGCCGTCCTGGAGCATTTTGGTCAGCTCTGTGTTAGCGGAGGCGGACGTTTGGGGGGCAGGTTCTGGGGAAGGTTTGGGATTGGCATCAAGGCTTTCGCCCCGGCAAAGCAGGCTGACTGCGGAGAAAATGAGGAGTGAAACGACTGCCATGCAGATATAGTGGGAAGGGGTACGCAACGGCAGCAGCAAGCCGCTCAACACCCACAGCACCGCCACTGCATAGAAAGGTGCAACCGGTTTCCGTTTTTCAGCCGTCATAGGACAGCCCTCCTTCTTGAAAGGTTAAAACCTCGATTTTATCTATTATACCCCCAGAAGGCCGTTATGGTCAAGATGATTTCTTGTCATTGCTTCCTGAAAGCCGAATTGAAAAGGAAACAAATTCGTTTCCAAATGATACAAAAACGTTTCCACTTATTCACAGTTTGTTCATGAATGAAAAGGGGGTTTCCGTTATTTTATAGAGTAAGGGTGAACACCCGGAAAGAACCAGAGTTTTGCATGTTTGCATGGAGGAAATTTGAATGAACGGATTTTTGAAACGGAAGCTGCCAGCCTTCGTGCTGGCGCTGGTTATGCTGACGAGTCTTGTGCCTACAGCTTTCGCAGTGGAAGAGCATGAGCACGAATACGATGCCGTTTGGCATCAAAATGGAACGCACCATTGGCATGAATGCATAAAGGTTGTCGGCTGCGACGCCAAGAGTGATTATGCGGAACACGATTATGGAAACGCAATTTACACGGATACCCCTGCAACATGCCACTCCACTGGCACAGGCCACAAAATTTGCACAGTTTGTGAGAATACGGCCAATATTACCTTGCCAGCAGATCCCAGCCTGCATGTAAAAGACGCTTCCGCATATAAATATGACGCAACCCAGCATTGGCACTCCTGCGCAAATGCTGGATGCGATTATCAGTTTGACCTGGGGAACCACACCGCTGCGTCCTCGAGCTACGCCGCGGATACTTCCAAACATTGGCAGGTCTGTACCGTCTGTGGACAGAAATTCAACGAAGGAACCCACACGGATGTCAACAGCGACCGGGTCTGCGACACATGCGGCCGTACAATGACCGGTTACCAGGCGCCCACGTCCAGCATCACTGTTACCTTTAACAATGCCGGGACCACCTCCTCGGTCTCGATTTCCTCCGGCACCGCTCCAGCTGCTCCGGCGAACCCCACCAAGTCCGCCGCTGCGAACTGCACCTATACCTTTAAGGGCTGGGTTCTCAGCAACCCAGGGACTGGCGCAGCCTATGCCGGTCAGTCCCCCTGCTACACCTCTGCGGAAGTCGGCACAATGAGGCTTACCGCAAATACGACTTACTATGCCGTTTACACCGCTTCCGCTACCTATCAGGATTTTTCCTTCAGCGCCAGTACCTCCGGCGGTACGGTGGGCAGCACGATTGTCAGCCAGATTGATACGAAGTTCACCGCTCTTACCGGCCGCCATTTTGCCACGGTCTCTTTCACCAACACGCCTTCCAGCAGCTACGGCGTACTCTATGCGGACAGCGCCCGCAGCGCCCTTGGTACCCGGGAATATGCTTATTCCGGCACCAGCTATCCCGCCGCGAATTTGTACTTCCTTCCCGGAACTTCCGGCGACTATACCGTCCGTTACACCGCTAAGGACGGCTACAGCACCATCACAGGCACCATTACCATCACCAGTACCGCGTCCAACAGCTCAACAATCACATATACTGCCGCTCCCGGCGGGCGGGTGAGCTTCCGGGCGTCCGACTTCTACAGCGCTTTCAACAAGCTCAGCGGCGGCGCCAGCAATCTCCGCTGGGTGGAGTTCACACCTACTACCGCTTACGAGAACTTTGACGGCAAGCTCTATAGCGGCTCTTTGACCATGCTCTCCAACCGCCTTAACGGAGCACGTTTTTACTACAATGAAGGCGATATGACCACTGGCAGCTACCTTCTCAGCGACCTGAGTTTCCAGCCCTCTTCCAGCGCCTGGAACGGAGACAGCGTTTCCATCTCTTACCGAGCTTACTCCTACTCAGATGTATACTATGACGGCATTCTGAAGTTGGTCGTCAGTAAGGACGGCACCAGTGATGATACTATCACTGTCCGGGTGGCGCCTGGCGGCTCTGTTATCCTGGACCGTACCGCATTTAACCGTGTTTACCGTGCCCAGACCAACGCTGCCGGCACAATTCGTTATATCGCTTTCAGCGCCGGCAGTGATTACGCTGACTTCTCCGGCAAACTCTATGTCCAGGGACATTCCAATTTCACCCAGAGCGATCTGTCCTATAATGGTGAAATCTTTACTTATGAGCGGGGCAGCTACAGCGACTATGCCATCGATGATCTTACCTTCCAAGCCACCAACTCTGCCCGGGACGGCGACACCCTCTCCATTCCCTTCCGCGCATATTACAGCGCCAGCAGTTACGTCACCGGTACGCTGAAAATCGTTATCGACAAGTATGGCTCCGCCGACACCATTACCTATGAAGTGGCCCCCAACAGCACGGTGGACCTTACCGCCGCGGACTTCAACACGATGTACCGCACCATGTCCGGCAACTCCAGCCGTACCATCGCGTATGTAGTCTTTTCGGCCCAGTCTTCCTACAGCAGCTTTGATGGAAGCCTGTACACCGGCAGCACGGCCCTCAGCCGGACGGACCTGACGTACACAAAGACCCTGTTCTACTACAATAATTCCAGTGATGGTGATTACGCCCTCAGCAGCCTCAGCTTCCGCACCACCAGCAGCGCCCGGGTGGGCGATTCCATCACCATACCCTTCCGCGCTCACTACACGGACCGGGATTATGAGGAGGGTATCCTCAAAATTGACGTTACCGACACTGCCGCCCGCACTATCCGCTATGAGGTGGTTCCCAATGGTACGGTGACGTTCAAGCCTGAAGACTTCAACAATGTCTACCGTACCGTTACCGGCAACAGCCGCCGGGACATTGCTTACGCTGTCTTTGATGCACCCAGCGCTTATACCAGCTTTGCCGGTAAGATTTACAGCGGCAGTACCAGCTTCAGCCGCAGTGACCTCGCCTATTCGAACCTGCGCTTCTACTATAGCAGCCGCACCTATGGTGATTATGACCTCGGGTCGCTTAACTTTAAGGCAGATTCCAACGCAAGAGAGGGGAACACCCTTAATATTCCCTTCCGCGTCCATTACAATGATAACGACTATGAGGAAGGCACCCTCAAAATTGTAATTTCCAATTCCGCTTCCGGTACAGTGAACTATACGGTCGAGGCGGGGGGAAGCACGACTTTCAAGATCAGTGATTTCAACGACGCGTACCGTGCGGTTTCCGGCAATTCCACCCGTACCATCCGTTACGTCACTTTCGCGGCTCCCACGACCTACGACAGTTTTGCTGGTAAGGTTTACACCAACGCTTCCGGAACGGCCCTCAGCCGGACGGATTTGACGTATACGAAGACCAAATTCTATTACAGCAGCCAGACATACGGTGATTATGCCTTGAGCGCCCTCGTCTTCAAGGCCAACAGTACCGCCAAGGAGGGCGCATCCATCTCCATTCCCTTCCGCGCCCATTACACAGATAGCGACTATGCAGAGGGCACCTTGAAAATCACTGTCAAAAATGGCACAGCAGGTGATATCTCTTACACCGTCACGCCGGGCAAGACCGTGAACATCAGCCGGACGGATTTTAATACATATCTGCAAAAGACGTACAGCGGCTATAATGTCAGCTATGTGGTTTTTGACCAGCCCAGCACCACGGAGTTCAACCCTGCCGACGGCACCTTCTACTGCGGCTACGGCACCAGCTACGCCAACTCCTTCTCCCGGACGACGCTGCCGAATGTGCGGTTCTACTACAGCAAGGAGGACGTGCGGGACGGCGACTATGAGCTGGACGACCTGACATTTGCCGCCGCCAGTTCCTTCACCAGCCAGGTCACTTTGACGTTCACCGCCTACAGTACCGGTTCCCGGTCGGTTACCGGTACCATGGTGATCAAGCCTGTCAGCGCTTCCACTGCCTCCAATTACCTCGGTAATATCCGTTACGCAGTCACCAGCGGTACCAATGTCCAGCTCAATGCCAATGACATTGCACGGTATTACCGTTCCGTCAACACCACAGATACCCTGCAATATGTTACCTTCAGTGACGTGCCTTCAACCGGCGGCCTGTATTATAACTATTACAACGCCAGCAGCTACGGCACTGCCACCCGTGAACAGCTTACTGCCGCAAACCGCAGCGGACGCAGCTTCTACATGAGTCCCACTTCTACCAGCCAGTATGCCTTGACGGAACTGACCTATGTGCCCAGCGGCTCCAACTACTGTGTGACGATCCCCTTCACTGCTTATGGCACCAGCGGACGCTCCCTGACTGGCGGGATTATTATCAGTGTCAGCAGCAAGGCCGTCTCAGAAGTGTACGGCGCGACACCAAAGAATACCGCGGTTACGTTCCCTGCCTCTGCGATCTATGCAGCCGTATCTGCGGCGACCGGAAGCAACCTTAGCAGTATCCAGCTCCTGAAGCTGCCCGCCGCTAAGGTAGGCGTTATTTACCTAGGGACAGGAACCACAACCCCTGCGACAACCACTGCTGCGTACAGCTATGCTGCCAGTACCCAGCAGATGAGCCAGCTGCGGTTTGTCCCGGCGAATAACTATACTGGGTCTGTGGAAATCCCCTACGTGGCCCTGAACGCCAACGGCGCGGCAATTGCTTCGGGCGTCTTCTCCCTGGGCATCGTGGATACTGTCAAAAACTTCAGCGATGTGACAACCTCCACTTGGTGCTACAAATATGTAGTGGAACTGGCAGACGCGTCGGTGATCGACGGCTATACCGACGGCTCCTTTAAGCAAAACAACACCATCACTTATGGCGCGGCACTGAAGCTGGTTATGCTGGCGGCGGGTTATCCAGAGCTTGCCCCCACTGACAAGAGCAGCGTATTCAGCGGTTATCTGGCCCGCGCCAGAGCCGACGGCCTGATTACCAGGACCAATGTCAACCTAGGCGCCTCCATCACCCGCCTGCAAGTGGCGCAGCTGGCTGCTGGCGCCATGAAGCTGGACATCAACAATCTATCGAGTGTCAAGCCCTTTACAGATACCTCGGATGTGTATGTCCAGGCGCTGAACGCGGCAGGCATTGTTGAAGGCTACTTTAATAACGGCGTCAGTACCTTCAAGCCCAGCAACACCCTCACCCGCGGACAGGTCTCGGCCATCGTCTGGCGGATGCGGAATTACAACAAATAAACCCATGGAAATGCAGAAAAGGGCCGCTTTTTAAGCGGCCCTTTTCCAACGCCGCCAGAAATTGCCTGCCGGTTTTGCGGAAAAAAACGCCGGAATGTTTGGACATTACCGGCGGTCTATGGTATAATAGCCGAAAAGCGGCAATTTTAATGGAGTATGGATTATTTTGGACAATGTTTTGTTTACTGCCATATTGTCCATTAAACATTATGAAATCCCGTGAAAAATAGCAGAAACCTGAATGATTGAAATGATTTGTATAACGTATGGAACAATCAAGACGAAGTTTACATAAGGCAAAACGGAAAAAACGGAGCCTGGCGGTCTCTATCATCCTTCTAGCTATCTTATGCATTGCCGGTATGGAACTGTTGGTGTGCCGCTGGGCGGACCCGATTCTGTATGACGAGATTACGGCACCTGCACGAGCCTGTGCGGAGGCGTGCGTCCGCACAGCAGCGGAAGTGGGCCAGGCGGCTTGGGAGCAGGCGGAACGGGTTCGGGTGGCCGCCCAGCGGCAGTTGAATCGGACATGTGTAGCGCTTCAGGCCCAATGGGAGATTTTTACCGCACCTCCCGCGGATGATGCGGAGACCACAACGTTGGCAGAACCGGAAGCAGCGCTTCCAGCGGAACCGCTGGACCCGCAGATCACCGGGATCGAGATTCGGAACGGGGAGGAATACCTGACCGGCGGCGTGGTGGATATCGTTTACTTCAACCAGACCGATATGGCCTGGGAGGAAGCCAAGTATGGTTCCGATCCCCTCAGCAGTCACGGCTGTGGGCCGACGGTGATGGCTATGGTGGTATCCTCTCTGCTGGGGGAGACGGTCAACCCGGTGGATATGGCACAGTTTTGTGTCAGCCAGGGGTATTGGGCGAAGAACCACGGATCTTACCATGCCATCATACCGGGGGTTTCCCAGTCCTATGGGCTGACGTGCACCTCTATCGCCCCGTCGGAGATCAACCGGGAAGAGTTGTTCTCCCGTCTGGTGACGGGAGATTTGGTAGTCGCGCTGATGACGAAAGGCCATTTTACCGAGGGCGGGCACTTCATCATTCTACGAGGCGTTACACCGGAGGGGCAGGTACTGGTAGCGGACCCGGCCAGCCGGGACCGGAGCCTGACGACATGGGATTTGGATCTGATTATTAGTGAACTCTCCCCCAGCCGGAACGACGGATCGCCCTTTTGGCTGATCTCATATGGAGACACCGCTTAAAAGAAACGTTTCCAGTTCCGGAACGGTGTGCACAACCGCGACTGCGCCGCTGTCCTGCAATTCATTGGGCGCGGCGTAGCCGAAGAATTCTACACCCAGACAGTCGATGCCGCATTCCTTCGCGCCCCAGACATCAAATTTGCGGTCGCCGATCATCAGCACCGACGGCTTATCGGCTTCCGTCAAGTGCAGGCGGGCTATGGCCTCGTGAATGGCGGCAGCCTTACTGCCCCGGTTTTCCGGTGTGCAGCCGGAAATTGCCGCCAAAGAGGGGGTAAACCCAAACCGTTCGCAGATGGACTCGCAGAGTCCTTGAGGTTTTGAGGACGCCAGGGCCAGGGTATATCCCTTGGCTTTCAGCCGGGCCAGTACGTCTGCAATCCCGGGAGCCGGCTTGTTTTCAAACTGGCCAATGGGCACATAGCGTTCCCGATAGAGGCGCATGGCTTCCTCCGCTTTTTCCAGGGGGTAATGGCAGAATTCCATAAAGGATTCCCGCAGGGGCGGGCCAACAAACTGCAAAAGGGTGGCTTCGTCCGGAGGCGTGTCGCCCATTTGCTCAATGGCCCAGCGGGCACAATTGATAATGCCCTCCTTGGAATCAGTAAGGGTGCCATCCAGATCAAATAATAAGTAACGATACATCATTGCTGCTCCTTACGCTTGATAGCTGGGGACAATTACACCTTGGGCAGATGCGTCCAGCTCTAAAGTGGGACCATCCAGGCGGCGGCATTCCGGCCAGAGGGCGAGGAAGTCTTCCACACCTGCCAGGACAGGATATCCATAAGGCCCATGACGATAGTGCATGGGGAGGATACAGCGAGGCTTCAAGGCATCGCAGACTTGCTTGGCACCCACCGCATCGATGGTATAGAAGCCGCCGACGGGTACGAGTACCGCGTCCAGCAGGCCGATTGCAGCCATCTGCTCCGGCGAGAGCTGGTGGCCTAGGTCGCCCAGGTGGGCAACGCGGACGCCATCGGCGGTGAAAATACGGACTGTGTTGGTTCCGCGCAGCGCGCCGTTTTGCTCGTCGTGGAAAGTTTCCACGGCCTTTACAGTAAACGGGCTGTCCGCTTTGGGCAGAATGTCTGCACGTTCTATGGCGCTGTGGTCCGCGTGCTGGTGGCTGCAATATACTTCGTGGACAGACACACGCGGCTCCGGATAGCCTTCCACGCCGGTAAACAGATCGGTTACTATGCGGTAGCCGTCCTGTTCAAACAGGAAACAGGCATGGCCCAGCCAAGTCAATTTCATAGGACAAGCCTCCTTGCAAAAATCAGGGGACGGACCTGGGTCCGCCCCCATCTTTTTTATTATAACATAATTCTTACCGCTTTTGTAGCCCATTTTACGTTTGTTTTCGCTCAGGGCAGACATGACAGGCGAAAGGCCCTGATTTCTTTTATTTTTGGTCTTTTCCGGAGTGGTCCGGGGCTTTGGGATTTCTCTGTTTTTTCAGCCAGCGCAGGGGTTTACGGTACAGGCGGACCGCCAGCAGGATGATAACGGCAATCAGAACAATCCACATCCAGCCGTAAGCCAGTGCAATCGCAAGCCCTTCCATGCCGCTGGCGAAGCCCTGCCAGCCCTCTGCAAAGGCCGTTCCAAGGCGGGATGTAAAAGCAGGCGGCGTCTGCTCCACCGACGACAAGCGAGTGACCTCGCTGAGCCCGATGTAAATAGTGGCGAAATCCACCAGCGCGTCATAATGCCGCAGGGTTCCGGTAAGCTGCTCGATCGCATACTCCGTTTCCGCAATGGCGCTCTCGATGGTGATGATATCTTCCATGTTCTCCGCCTGGGCCAACAGCGCCTGGAGGCGTTCCAATTTGGTGCGCTGGGTCGTTAGACGGCTTTCCGTGTCATAATAGGCTTCGCTGATGTTCTCGCCGCTTTTGTCCTGGTAGGTGATATGGCCGATCTCTCCCACGCTCCGCAGGAAATGCTCGAACTGTGCCGATGGGATGCGGATGCTATAGCTTCCGCCCTGATAGCCGCTGCCGTAGTGATTCACCGACGCGTATTCCATGTAGCCGCCCAACTGCTCCACCAGCGTCTCCAAACCCGCGGCACAGTCCTCGAAGCTGGTGGTTTCCATCTCCAGGTTTGCGGTATAGATGATTTTTGCGTTTTGCAGCCGGGCGCTGGACGGTGCTTCCCCGCTGCCTCCCTGCCCGCTGTAATCCGCCTCGGCCTCGGCGGGAGCCTCAGGAGCCGCATCCCAACCCCAACTGTTGCCGCCGTTGTCACTTCCGGTGCTGTAACTGGCTTCTGTGGACGCTCCAGAGGAGTTGCCAATATCCCCGCCACTCCCACCGCAGGCCGTCAGCAGAACGGCCAGGAGCATCAGCACGCATAAAATGGCAAGTCCTTTTCTTTTCATCGCTTCATCCTCCTTATTTTGGGCCGTCTTCCTTCCAGCCCTCTTATCCTTTTAGACGATTTTTTGGAGGAAAAGGTTCCATAAATTCTGAAAAACTGCCAATCAGCCGTCTGTCCGTTCTCCCCGGCGGATGCCATGGATGTTGTACGGTGTGGTCTGATACACACAATAGTTCAGCCAGTTTCCATACAGCAAGTGGGCACAGGAACGCCAGCGGACCAGGGGCTCTTGCGTAGGGTCATCCTGGGGAAAATAGTGCTTGGGAAGCTGGATATCGACGCCTGCGGCCACGTCCCGCAGGTATTCCTTTTTTAGCGTATCCCGATCATATTCCGCATGGCCCATCAAGAATACCTGCCGTCCCTGGTCGGTCTTGACGGCATACACGCCTGCTTCCTGGGATTCGGCCAAAATCTTCAGCTCCGGAACCGCTGCGATATCCTCCCGGTTTACGGTGGTATTCCGGGAATGGGGGACCCAAAATTGATCGTCGAAGCCGCGGAACAGGATAAAATTCCGGTCCACCAAATGATGCTGGAAGACGCCGAACAGCTTCTGCGGCAGCTGCCGCTTAGGAATGCCGTAATGGTAGTACAGTCCCGCCTGGGCGCCCCAGCAGATGTGCAGGGTAGAGTGGACATGGCTCTTGCTCCATTCCATGATCTCACACAGCTCCGGCCAGTAGTCCACCTCCTCAAAAGGCAGATGCTCCACCGGTGCGCCGGTGATCACAAGGCCGTCGAAGGAGCGGCCGCGCACATCGGCAAACGTTTTATAAAAGGAAAGCATATGCTGCTGGGAGGTGTTCCGGGAAATGTGCCCGGCGGGGGCAATCAGTTCCAGTTCAATTTGCAGGGGCGTGTTGCCCAAGACCCGGGCAAGCTGGGTTTCCGTATCCACTTTGGTAGGCATCAGATTCAGGAGCAGGATTTGCAGGGGACGGATGTCCTGGGTAATAGCCCGGGTTTCTGTCATAACAAAGATGTTCTCTGCCGTCAGCGTTTGGGTGGCAGGGAGTTCGTTTGGAATTTTGATCGGCATTATTCGATGGCCTCCAATGCTTGGTTGATATCTGCAATCAGATCCTCTTTGCTCTCCAGCCCGCAGGACATCCGGACAAGGCCCGCAGGTACGCCGGCGGCTTCCAGCTGCGCGTCGGTCATCTGGCGGTGGGTGGATGTGGCGGGATTGAGACAGCAGGTACGGGCGTCGGCGACGTGGGTCTCGATTGCCGCCAGCTTCAGGCGTCTCATGAAGGTACCGGCGGAATCCCGTCCGCCTTTCAGCTCGAAGGACACTACGCCGCAGGAGCCGTTGGGAAGATACTTCCGCGCCAGGGCATGATACTTGTCGCCCGGCAGGCCGCAGTAGCTGACGCGTTCTACCTTGGGATGGCTCGCCAGGAATTCTGCCACAGCCTGGCCGTTTTCGCAGTGGCGCTGCATCCGGACGTGGAGGCTCTCCAGGCCCAGGTTCAGGTAGAAGGCGCTTTGGGGCGACGGCGTACAGCCCAAGTCCCGCATGAGCTGTGCGGTACATTTGGTGATGAACGCTCCACCCTGACCGAATTTTTCGGCGTAAGTGATGCCGTGGTAGCTTTCATCCGGTGTGCAGAGGCCGGGGAATTTGTCCGCGTGGGCGAACCAGTCGAATTTGCCGGAATCCACCACGGCTCCGCCGACCGCCGCGCCATGACCATCCATATACTTGGTGGTAGAGTGGGTGACAATATCGGCCCCCCACTCGAACGGACGGCAGCCCACAGGCGTGGGGAAGGTATTGTCGACGATCAAGGGGACGCCATGACGGTGGGCCGCGGCGGCAAATTTTTCGATATCCAGCACCGTCAGGGCGGGATTGGCGATGGTTTCACCGAACACGGCCTTTGTGTTTGGCCGGAAGGCGGCATCCAGTTCTTCTGCGGTGCAGTCTGGAGAGACAAAGGTTGCCTCAATGCCCATCTTGGCCATAGTGACAGAGATCAGGTTGAAGGTGCCGCCGTAGATGGAGGAGGAGGAAACGATATGGTCTCCCTGGGAGGCGATGTTAAAAAGGGCGAAGAAGTTGGCGGACTGGCCGGAAGAGGTCAGCATAGCCGCCGTACCGCCTTCCAAGGCGGCGATTTTTGCGGCAACGTAATCACAGGTGGGGTTTTGGAGGCGGGAGTAGAAGTAGCCGCTGGCCTCCAGGTCAAAGAGTTTGCCCATATCTTCGGAGGTCGCGTATTTAAACGTGGTAGACTGAACAATGGGAATCTGGCGGGGTTCGCCGTTGCCGGGAGTGTATCCCCCCTGCACGCAGATTGTTTCGGGACGGTAATGG
Source organism: Oscillibacter sp. (assembly GCA_022795445.1). Classification (GTDB taxonomy): domain Bacteria; phylum Bacillota; class Clostridia; order Oscillospirales; family Oscillospiraceae; genus Oscillibacter. Next base: position 25,620 of record JAAWGR010000012.1, read on the forward strand.
CTCATAATAAGACTCCTTCCGATGTATTTTGGGACGAAAAAAAGCTTCCGCCCCAAAGAAATTTCCTTTGAGACGAAAGCTGTTAAGCGGCTTCCGCGGTACCACTCAAATTGCGCCGGCCTTGCGGCCCGACGCCACTCGCAGGGTCGAACAACCCCTGCGCCCTAACGCGGCGCACACGGGACGCCCTACTTGTCGAACGTCCGGCTCAAGAGCCATAGAACCTGGGAAATTCCGCCTCCGGCTTTCACTAACCGCCGGCTCTCTGAGGGCTTCCGTTCCCGTTCCTCTCTTTCATTGCTTTGAGACTATTATAAAAACCAAAAGCCGATTTGTCAACTATGGATTTTGGGTCAACGTGGTTCTCTCACCCGCCGATCCCTCAGCAGCAGTCCGGCAGCAAACCCAACGGCAGCAGGAACTACCCAGCCCAGGCCGTAGGTATAAAGGGGCAGCCACTTGCTTGTCCAATCCACAAGCGGCTGACAGGCGCCTCCAATGACCCGTGCAAGCTCCAGCACGGCTGCGGCCAATGTTGCGCCGATGGTGCATTGGTAAACGATCCGGGCATGGCGGAACCAGTTTCCCAAAATGCCGAGAAGAATCAGTGCAATGGCCAGCGGGCAGAGGAAATACAGCACTGGCGCGGAGAGGGCGATAATCTGGGAAAGGCCGATGTTAGAGATCAGGAGGGAGGCTGCTGTGAAAAGGACTGCCCATTTGCGGTAGTCCAAACAGCCAGGGAACAGCTCTATAAAGGTTTCGCTGCATGCCGTCACTAAGCCAATTGCGGTCTTCATACAGCACAGCGTAACGGTTACTGCCAGGATAAAGCTTCCGCCGCTGCCGAAGTAGTGGCGGGCAATGATGGCAAAGGCATCGCCGCCATTAAAGGCGGGGTTCGCCAGTTCTTCTGTATACAGCGTATAGCTCTGCGCTCCCACCAGAGCGGTTGCGGCGTAGATCAGTGCCATCAGCAGTGTGCTGACAACGCCCGCTTTGACGGTACTGCCCGCTACAGCAGCTGGTTCTGTCACGCCCAGCTGGCGGATAGCGTGGATAACGATGATGCCAAAGGCCAGACTTGCCAAGGCATCCAAGGTATCATACCCTTGCAGGAAGCCTGTGAAGAAAGCACTGTCGGCATAGCCGCCATTAGCGGGTACAGCTGAGAGCGGGTTGATTGGTTTGGCCAAGGCGGTTGCCAGCATAACGCCTAAGAATAGCAGAAATGCAGGATTTAGGAATTTTCCTACAGAGTTCAGAATTTTAGAGGGTTTCAGGGCGAAGAACAGTACCGCCGCAAAAAAGAGGATGGAGAAAATCAGCTGCGGCAATACGATCTGCTCGCCCAACAGGGGACGGAGGCCGATAGTAAAGCTGGTGGCTGCGCATCGCGGAATCGCGAACAGCGGCCCAATGGTCAAATAAAGGGCGCAGGTAAACAGGTAACAGAAGGGCTTGGAGACACGTCCGGAGAGGTCGATCAAGCCTTCGCTATGGGAAATGCCAATGGAGACAATGCCCAGCAGCGGGATTCCTACAGCGGTGATAAGCAGTCCCAGCAGCGCTGCTGGAAGTCCCATTCCGGCGCGGGCGCCAAGGATGAGGGGGAAAATCAGGTTGCCTGCTCCAAAAAAGAGTCCAAAAAGCATGGAACCGATCAATGCCAGCTGGCGGATGTTCAGTTTCTGCATCACATCAGGCCCTCCTATTATGTGGTGTTTCAGAATTATAGCACACATTCCTTCCAGTTTGAACCCCCTATTTTCTCTTTTCCTGTTTGAAATGGGAAATCGGCAGCCGCTTAACAGTCGAATGGTCCTTGTTTTTTCCATCAAAATATCGTATGATAAGAATAAACGCAGAAACAATTCTGCAATCCCGCCTCCCTGGCGGGGCAATGATACAAAGAGGAGGTCATCCCATGGAAGAGAAAAAAATTATGAAGGTCATGATAGACGGTGTGGAATACAGCTATCCACGCGGTACCCCCTACCAGACCATTGCGGCGGATGTTCAGGACCGCTATCCTTACGACATCCTGCTGGTAAACCGGGATGCCAAGCTCTGTGAGCTCCATAAGGTCCTGGACCGAGACTGCACATTGAAGATGATTACCGCCCGGGATAAGCCGGGCATCCAGACTTATGAACGCAGCGCGGTCCTCCTGATGCTCAAGGCTTTTTATGACGTAGCCGGGCGGGAGAATGTGGAACGGATCTCTGTAGAATATTCCCTCAGCAGCTCCCTCTTTATCCTGGCCCGGGGCAATTTTACGCTGGATCAGGCCCTGCTGGATCGGGTAGAGGCCCGGATGCGGGAACTATCCGCCCAGGCGCTGCCCATTGAAAAGCGGTCGATCAGTACCGACGATGCCATCGTCCAGTTCCGTGAGGCCCGGCTGATCCACAAGGCCCAGCTGTTCCGGTTCCGGATCGATTCCCAGGTGAATGTCTACTCCCTGGACGGCTTTTTGGACTATTTCTACGGTTATATGGTGCCGGATACCAGTTATATCAAGTGCTTTGGCCTGGAAATATTTGAAAACGGCTTTGTTCTGCGTCTGCCTACTCAGAAGGATCCCAACCATCTGGGGGACTTCCGCCCTTCTAAAAAAGTTTTCCGGGAGCTTTATGCTTCTACCCTGCGCGCCGAAGCGCTGAACGCCTCCAATGTGGCAGAGCTGAACACCACGATTTCCCAAGGCAATGCCACACCGCTGATCTTGGCGTATGAGGCTATGATGGAGAAGAAGATTGGTGACATTGCTGCGGAAATCGCTGCCCGAAAAGAAGTGCGCTTTGTCATGATCGCAGGGCCGTCCTCTTCCGGCAAGACGACGTTTTCCCACCGGCTGTCCACCCAGCTGCGGGCCTGCGGCCTGCGGCCCCACGCCATCGCGACCGATAATTACTTCGTCAACCGGGATAAAACGCCCCGGGATGAGAACGGCAATTTTGACTTTGAAGGCCTGGGCGCCATGGACGTGGAGCAGTTCAACACCGACATGACGCGTCTTCTGAACGGCGAAGCCGTGGAACTGCCGACCTATAACTTTAAAAAAGGCGCCCGGGAGTACAACGGCAATTTCCTCACCTTGGGAGCGTCGGATGTGTTGGTTATTGAGGGCATTCACTGCCTCAACGACCAATTCACCTACTCCCTGCCAAAGGAAAGCAAGTACCGGATTTACATCAGCTGCCTCACCACGCTGAATATCGACGACCACAACCGCATCCCCACTACGGACGCCCGCCTCCTGCGGCGGATCGAGCGGGATGCCCGGACCCGGGGGTACAGCGCTCAGGCTACAATTAAAATGTGGCCCTCTGTCCGGCGGGGGGAGGAAAATAACATCTTCCCCTTCCAGGACAGTGCGGATGTGATTTTTAACTCTGCCCTGATCTATGAAACCTCCTTGCTGAAACCTTATGTGCAGCCGCTGCTCTTCGGCGTCCCACGGGACAGTGAGGAGTATATGGAAGCGAAACGGCTTTTGAAGTTCCTGAACTATTTCCTGCCCATTCCTGCAGACGATGTGCCGACAACCTCCCTTATGCGGGAGTTCATTGGCGGAGGTATCTACCACGTCTGAGCGAGGCAGTTCCCATGCGGAAAACAGAGAAAGGGGGCCTTTCTGCCATTTTGCCGAAGCGGTCTCGGTGCTGAATCGTCTCGGCATGGTCACCGGATACTCGGATAACAGCTTCCAGCCAGAAAAGGAGCGCTCCCGGGGTGCGGCCGCTAAGATTATCGTTTCCCTCCTGCGGGGCAGCGACTCTCTCAGGGCTGGGCCGCTAACGTCGCCCGTATTGGACGGAATATCGGGCTGTTTAACGGCATGAGCTTTAACGGCAACGCCGCGGTCAACCGGGAAACTGCCTGCCAGATGGCCTTTAACGCGCTGAAAGCTTTTACGGTCGACTATAACTGACCAAAGACATGCCGCCCACTAGGTCATTTAAGGAGAATTTATTATGAAACGGGCTTTGCAGAGCCTTTCTATGGCTTTATTCTCCTTCCTCTTGCTGGCAGGTATGCTTGCTATTACAGCCGACGCACAGGGCGGCAGCCCACAGAAGACGGAGGAAACGTCGTCAGCATCGGCGTTTCCGGCCCGGATGCCCAGATTTGTTCGGAACTCGATCCGAATTTGCCGGTGGAGTTCCAGAATTCCGGTTGGGCCTATGCGGCCAACGGAACCCCAGAGCCGGAAGAGTACGGCGCGCTTCGCCCGCTGGTGCGGAAAAGTGCGCAGAGGGGCAAACGGAAGGCTGCGCGCCAGGTCCGCTTTGTATGCAGGTAAACACCGAGGGACGCAGAAACCCTGCGTCCCTCCTCAATTTTTTTGGAAAACGGTTAAAGAACTGCCTATTTTTGCCGAAGTATGTTATAGAAGAACCGGTTGGCCAACCGTCTTTTCGTTATTTCAACAGAAAGGTGTATCGAACATGGACGGCATTCAAAGCGCAAACACTCCCCCGAAAACCATCACTTACGGCAAATGGGAATTTTGGGATATCACCGACCAACTGAAGGCTTCCGACGAACCCATCATTGACCGCGACAAAATGGTGGTCGTAGATACCAGCATGGAGGCAAGTAAGGAATATTGGAGCCCGTATTTCAGTAAAGCCGCGATGCTCCGGAACCCTGAAATCTCCAGCGCGGCCAGCCAGATTTATGCGGAGGCAGAGCAGGCGGTCTCTGCGTTTTATGACGGTTCTATCTCCGGAGAGCAGCTTGCCCAAACCTACAAATCCCTCGCAAATCGGATGACAGACGCCTGTCGGGAAGCAGGCTATCCTATGCCCTTATGGGCCCTCCAGATGGAAGTCTCGCTGACCGAACGGTTTTACAGCGAGTTCCGTTACCTCATATTGGATGAAGCCGTCCAGCGAAACAGGCAGGAAGGGGAACAGTACCTCGTGGGCGAACCGGCGGCAAACCGGAACTGGAAATATTATAATTCCGATTATTATTTTCAAAGCGAAGACGCCATCGCGGCGGTCACAGACGGTTTTCAGGCCCTCGCGAAGGAGCGGAGTTTGGAAGAATATGTTTCTGTCCCGGATTACAAAGAAAAAGGCTTAAACCTCTATTATAATTTCAACAGCGCTTTCTCAAACCACTTTGCGCTCTCCGAACAGTTCCTGATCAACCCTGACCAGGTACCGCCGGAAGGGTTCCAGTGGTTCTACCAGACCGGCGGAAACGACGGCAGTACCGGTAAAATCACCAGCCTGACCGTGTGCGCCCCAGACGGCACAGTATTGGAATACCATGATTACACCACGGAGGGCTTCGACCCTACCGACCCATCCAAGGCCATCACTTGGGCGACTTGCAGGGATGAGGATGGGAACATCCATAAGGTCAGCACAGACTTTCGCTATAACCACACTGAAGAGGACCTGCATAATGTGGCAGACCTTTTACAGTTTGCCGCAAAAAGCAGCAAAAACCTTCAAATGGCAAACCGGTTCCTGAAGAATTTGCAGGTGTATCCCACAGAGTATTTCAGCCTCTTTGCAAAGCGCACAAGCTTCCATTCTTACGCTTGACCGGCTAACCGCACAGCCCCCCGCACTGGATACAGCTCCAATGCGGGGTGTTTTTTTGGAAGGAACCGGAAAAGCACTTGCGGTTTTCTGCGTTTTCCAGTATGATAGTGCATAGAAAGGAAGGCGAATTCCCCATGAAAGAACTCACACCGCAGCTGCTTCACTCCCTAAAACAATACTCCCGGAACGACTTTACCAAAGATTTGACCGCTGGCATTATTGTCGCGATCATTGCCCTGCCCCTGTCCATCGCCCTGGCTTTGGCCTCCGGGGTGTCTCCGGAACAGGGGCTTTATACTGCCATCGTGGCTGGCTTCTGTATCTCTGCGCTGGGCGGAAGCAAGGTGCAGATTGCCGGCCCTACCGCCGCATTTGCAACGATTGTGGCGGGCATTGTAGCCCGAAACGGCATGGAGGGCTTGGCAACGGCTACCATTCTGGCAGGCGTCCTTCTGGTTTTGATGGGACTCCTGCATATGGGCAGCTTGATCAAATTCATCCCTTACACCATCACAACCGGCTTTACCGCCGGTATTGCCGTTACCATTGTGATTGGCCAGCTGAAGGATTTCTTTGGCCTGACCTTCACCCGCTCTCCGGTGGAGACCGTTGAGAAGGTAGAGGAAGCGGTACATACTTTTCATACTGTGAATGGAACGGCAGTGGTCGTAGGGTGCCTTGCCCTGGTGATCTTGATTTTCTGGCCCAAGGTGTCGAAAAAAATTCCCCCGTCCCTGATTGCCGTCATCGTGACGGCGGCGGTGGTGAAGCTCCTGCACCTGCCGGTCAACGCCATTGGCGACCTGTACACCATTTCCAGCAGCCTGCCCCGTCTTACAATACCTGCCCTGTCCTATGAAACGGTGGCCGCGGTGCTGCCGGATGCTTTTACCATTGCTGTCCTGGCGGCGATCGAGTCGCTGTTGTCCGCTGTGGTGGCCGACGAAATGATCGGTTCCCGGCACAACTCCAACATGGAACTGGTTGCCCAAGGCGTCGGCAATGCTGCTTCGGCTCTCTTTGGAGGGATTCCTGCTACAGGGGCCATTGCCCGCACAGCGGCCAACATCAAAAATGGCGGCCGCTCCCCTGTGGCTGGCATGGTCCATGCGGCTGTCCTGCTGCTGGTACTGGTGCTGCTTATGCCTTACGCGGCGTTGATCCCCATGCCTTGCATTGCGGCGATCCTGTTCCAGGTAGCCTATAACATGAGCGGCTGGCGCACAGTTGTGAAAGTCGTCAAGCACTCGCCGAAAAGCGATGTCGCCGTCTTGACGGTCACTTTCCTGCTGACGGTGGTGTTTGATCTGGTGATTGCCATTGTGGTAGGGCTGTCCCTTGCCTGCCTGCTGTTCATGAAGCGGATGGCGGATGTTGCCGTGGTGAAAGAATGGGAGTATGTAGAGGACACCGGAGACACCCAGGGGCGCTTGAAGCCAGTACCCCCATACGTGATGGTTTTCGAAATCACCGGCCCCATGTTCTTTGGCGCCGCCGACAAAATCCCCCACATGGAGCGCAGAGGCAAACGCCGGGTGCTGATCCTGCGGATGCGTTCCGTTCCTGCGATGGATATTACGGCCCTCAACGGTTTGCAGCGGTTGTATGAGGAGTGCAGAGCCGAGGAGATTCAGGTGATTTTCTCCCATGTAAATGAGCAGCCAATGAGCGTATTTAAAAAGTCTGGTTTGTATGATCAGGTGGGCGGCGCACATTTCGCGCCCAACATTGACGCCGCCCTTGCCTTGGCCGTGGAACTGTCTAGGGAAGACGTGAAAAGACCGGACCCAGCTTCCGCAGATGTTTGAGAAATTGGCATCGAACAAAGTCTTCTGCAAAAATTTGCGTTTTTGGCGAAAAATAGATGGAAAAATCGATACTTGGATGCTATAATGAAAATAGCGGCCCCACGGCCGCTGTTTTCATTCAATATCAACAAAGGAGGAAACGCAATGAAAAAAGCATTATCCCTGCTGTTGGCCGCTACGCTCTGCCTGAGTTTGGTCATCAGCGCGTCCGCGGAGGAGGACGTTTTTGAAGGGGGCGTCACCGAGATCCAGAAATATGGCAACATTGTCTTGGATATCGATCCCGCGGAGCTTCAGGAGGCCGGATTTGATTATGGCGATGTGCTGGCGGTGACAGTGGACGGAGAAGCATACCAAATCCCTCTGTGTACCAACTACTCCGACGTGGACACCGGTGAATTGGTGGCCCGCGACAGCGAGGGCGTACTCATCATCGCCATCAACATGGGCGATTTTGCTACCGCCAACGGCCTTGCTGTTAAGGAAACCGCCGAGGACGGCGCCTATACCTGGGTCTTCCCTGAAGGTAAAAATATGGAGGACATCGCCGTTACCATCACCATGGGGGAAAAGGGCGGCTACCGGGACCAGTACCTCATCCACCAGCTGGAGCGAACCAATGAGCGGAGCGACTATGCCTCCGATCAGGTCTTCGCCAATTTCCGCAATATCGCTGCCGGGAATTTGGGGGAAAATGCCCTCTTCCGCAGCAGCAGCCCTGTCAACGACGAAATCGGCCGCGCCGCTTATGCGGATGCGTTCGCTGAGGAAAATGGTATCCAGGCCGTCATGAACCTCGCCAACTCCAATGAGGACATTGAGGGCTATATTGCGGAGGAAGACTTCAACTCCCTATACTATGCTTCCCTGTATGAGGCGGGCAAAGTGAAAGCTCTGAACCTGGGCGTGGACTTCACTGCCGCCGACTTCCAAAGCGGTCTTGCCGAAGGCCTGCGGTTCTTTGCCGCCAACGAAGGCCCCTACTTGGTCCACTGCACCGAGGGCAAGGACCGGGCCGGTTTTGTTTCTGCACTGCTGGCCTGTCTGATGGGCGCCGGCTATGACGAGGTCGTTGAAGATTACATGATTACCTATGAGAACTACTACCATCTGGAAAAGGGCAGCGAACAGTATGAGGCCGTCAAGACCAGCAACATCGTCTCCATCCTGGAAACCATCACCGCTACGTCCAAGGGCGGCGATCTCAGCAGCGTGGATCTTGCCGCCGCCGCAGAGCGCTATGTGACCGGCATAGGCCTGAGTGCCGATGATTTGGCCGCATTGAAGGACCATCTGGCTGCCGATTACGCGGACGTTCCCGGCTACGGCGACGCCACGGCTGATCCTGTGGAAGTGACCCCCGCTCCGGAACCTGAGCCTGAGCCTGCACCGGAACCCGAGCCTGAGCCCGCTCCAGAACCGGAACCTGCTCCCGCTCCAGAACCCGAGTCCGCCCCTGTGCCCTCCGGTACAACCTACACCGTAGTTTCCGGCGACTGCCTGTGGAACATCGCCTATAAGCTCTACGGCCAGGGTACACGCTGGACGGAAATCTATGAACTGAATAAGGATACAATCAAGAATCCCGACAGCATCCAGATCGGTCAGGTGCTGATCATCCCAGCCGCTTGAGAATTGAACGGGCCTGTACGGTCCTGCAAAATGTAAAAAGTCCGCCTATAGCCATCTGGCTGTAGGCGGCTTTTTGCGCGTATTCAGGAGCTATGCTGACGTCCAATGGCCAGATTCATGCCGGCGATTTCCTCTTGGACCCTCGCCATCTCCTTTTTAAGTTCCTTCTGCATTTCCTCGTTATGGTTCTGTATGGCAAGCAGCATCCGCATATTGAGCGAATACAGCTCTTCTTTCAAGCTGTTCAGTGTGATCCCCCGGCTGGCAAACGAAACATTGGATTTTTGTTGAATGCTCATAGCGGTGCTCCTCCTGGATAAAATAAAACATACGGCGTCAGAACTGTGTGGGTATCCTGGCTCCGACGGGATGATATTATTATAAACCAAAAGCTTAAAAGCAATTTAAAAACTGCTCTGCAAAGGCTGGAAAACTCTCCTAGTTTTTTAGGTACATTTTTATATTCCATATGGTTCCTTTTTATTCCCCCGCATCTCCTGGATAATCACATTTTGAAATTTTGGAGTCAGATTTCAAGAACTGAATGCGGAATTCTAAACAAATCCTATGCAAAAAATTTGGCAATAAAGCAGAAATCTTCCCGGTTTCTTGACAATATCCTGATTTTGCCGTATCCTCAAATAGGAATTTCTATCCATTTTACTGAAATCTCACGAAGAATAGCAGGATAAGGAGATGCAGCGCCGTCATTGGATTGTCAACGATTGATTATCAATTTTTAGGGAGGTAACTCAATTATGGTAACGCGTTCAGAAAACTGCCCACGCAAGGATGTCTGCCTGCGGGAGGGCAAAGGTACTGTCAACATCAAAGACCTGGCTACGGCAGAAGACCTTTACAACCACGGCCGGTTGTTCGCCCAGATCAGTATTGAACCGGGCCACTCCATCGGTTTCCACGACCACCAGCATGAGAGCGAGCTGTTTTATGTCATCAAAGGCGAAGGCGTGTACAACGACAATGGCAAGGAAGTAACGGTCGGCGTTGGCGATGTGTGCATCTGCCCGAGCGGCGAGAGCCACTGCATCGAGAACAAAGGCAGCGAACTTTTGCAGTTGGTTGCGCTGATTGTCATGGAATAAGCAGAAAAGAGCGGCTTAACTGCCGAAGTGTGACAACCGCAAATTTAGACTCCCTGCCAAAGACAGGAGTCTAAATTTGCGGTTTGCTGGACAAGACAGAGGAATTTCACACGGATTTCACAGAGACCTCACACAAATTTCACATCGGTTTTCTAAACTCTCCTTATCACAAATAAGGAGGTTTTTTTATGCTCTTAGGTTTAGCGTGGTACTGGTGGCTGGTGATTACGGCGGTATTGATGATCTCTATCTCTTTCAAGATCAAGTTCATGAAGTGGTGGAGCAAGCGTCAGCAGGGGAAAAACCAACATGAAAAGTGGGGTGATGACGAATGATCGAGGTCAAAAATCTGACCTTTTCCTACAGCAAGGATAAGCAAGCCCTTCACGGCCTAGGCTTCACAGTGGAAGATGGAGAAATCTTTGGTTTCTTGGGACCGAACGGTTCCGGTAAGTCCACGACGCAGAAAATACTTACCGGAATGTTGAAGGGCTACGGCGGTCAAGTCTCCCTGTTCAGGCAGGATATCTCCGCCATCCGTGGCTTGGAATTTTTCCAAAAGATCGGCGTACTGTTTGAGTTCCCCTACCTGTACGCCAATTTGAGCGCCGTAGATAATCTGAACTATTTTGCATCGTTCTATCCAAAAGAGCAGCGGCGGGATGTGGGGGAACTGCTGGAGATGCTGGAATTTAAGCCAGATTTTCTGAAAAAGCCAGTTTCCTCCTGCTCTAAGGGAATGCGTCAACGAGTGAGCATGGCCCGAGCGCTGGTCAGCAACCCCCAACTGCTGTTTTTGGACGAACCTACCAGCGGCCTGGACCCTTCCGGCGCGGTGTTGTTCCGCAAAATTATTGAGCAGGAACGGAAAAAGGGAACAACAGTTTTTGTTACCACCCACAACATGATGGATGCGGATCTGTTGTGCGACCGGGTGGCATTCATCTCCAACGGAAATCTGGTTGCCCTGGACACGCCCAAACAGCTGAAGGAGAAAAACAGCAATCATCAGGTGGTCATTGAGTATCTGTACCGGGGAAAACGGGAAACGAAAACCATAGAGGTTTTGGAACTAGAGGCGGGCATCTCCTTTGCCCATGACGAGATAATCAGCATCCATTCCCAAGAACCGACTTTGGAAGATATGTTCATCCAATACACAGGGAGGGGGTTATCCTAATGGGAAACGGCTTTTACACCCTGTTCAAAAAAGATTGCCGGATGCTGGCGTCCGGAAAATTTTTCCTCATGGCAATTGGCTTTCTGGTCCTTTATACCGCCTATGTGAACCTGGGTTATATCCGCTTTATGCAGATGCCGCCCTACAATGTGTATTTATATGACCCCGCCGGGACACAGGCCGCAAAATCGTCCCTGGTGCAGACGGTTACCTCCATGGAAGCTATGGACGCTGCTCTGCTGGCCGACGCCAACGGCGTAGGGCTGGACGCCAGCGCTGGGGATGTGCAGGTCGTGCTCTACGCAGGAGCAGAACACATCGACCGTCACCGGGCAGACTACGCCCTGTCTCTGCTGCGGCCTTCGGCCAGCCGTACCCCGGCTGTGATTGGCGTGAACACACCGGAGCAGAAAGCACGGAAGGAAATCACCTGCGAGCTGTTGTTTTTTGAGATGGCTGCTGTGGGTTTTTTGGGGATTGCCGCCGTGCTGTTCAAGGAAAAGAACATGGGGGTTCTCCGTGTCCATGCCGTTCTACCTCTGCAGAAAAACTGGTTTCTTTTGTCCAAACTGGCCGTGTTCTTGTTCTCTGATCTAGCCTTTGCGGCGCTGCTCACCCTGCTGAACGTGGGACCTTCCAACGGAATGGCGGTGTTGCCTGCCGTCCTGCTCCAGACGGCAGTCCTGTCGTTGATAATGGCCTTGATGGGATTGCTCTGCGCCCTGTTGCTGAAGGATTTCAGGCAGTTTACATTAGCCTATCTGGTCATCACCATTTTTGCCGCCACGCCTGTGTTTCTGTCTGCCAATACATCGGTCAAGTTTGACTGGATCGGGTGGCATCCGTTCTACCATGTCTATATGGGCTTGAAAAATGCTTATTTTTGCATATCCGTCTCGCCAGTCTATTATGCAGGTTCTGCGGCTGCAATCGTGCTGCTGTTCCTAGTTGTACAATATGCGTTCTGCCGGGAAATCGGAAAAGAGGTGTGAGGGATGAAAGGTTTAACATTTCAGCTGAAAAGCGTACTGCGGGATAAGTTTTGCCTGATGACGTTTCTGCTGCCCATCCTGATTGCCGTGGCGCTGAACTTTATGGGCTCCATTGATATGTCCAGTCTGGGTAAACTGCATTTCGGCGTACTGGAACATGATTTATCTCCACAGGCTGTTACATGGTTGGAACGGTATGGCCCAGTGGACATTTATGGAATAGAGGACGAATTGAACGCCGCTATCCATGAGCCGTCCACCAATGTCATCGGCGTGGAGGCGGACGGAGACAGCCTCAAAACAACGATTGCTGGAGACGAGTTGGATATTTTCCAACAGGCGGCGGCCACGCTTCCGGTGCTCTATGAGCGTCGGGCAGAGGCGGAACAGGCGGAAATCTTGACCCTGGAACGCCCCGACGTCCTGGAAAGCGTGCAGGACATCTTCATTCCTGCTGTGCTGATTGTCGCCATGTTCATGGGCTGCACATTCAACGCAATGAATATGATCTCTGAAAAGGAGGACGGTGTAGCCCTTGTCAATGAGATTCTGCCCATGACACCCAGCCAGTACGTTTTGCAGAAGATCGTGGTGGGTTTCCTCTTTGGAAGTTTATCCTCTGTTGTAACGGCGTGTATCTGTTTCCAACTGCCTGGGCAGAATTTTGGAATCCTGCTGACACTGATTGTCCTGTCATCTTTTGTGGCCGCGCTGATTGGATTGTTGATCGGCAGGCTTTCTGAGGGCTTGATGATTGGCATGGCCTACATTAAAATCATCATGCTGCTGTTTATCGCTGTGCCCCTTGTGTATGCCCTGATTGGCATCAGCGGGCCGATAGCCGCGATTTGCAATATCGTCCCATCCCAGCCTGCTTTTGAAGGCATTATGGCACTGTCTGCCGGAAATATGAGTACAGCAGCCAAGGATGCCGGAATTCTGGCTATACATTGCATTGCATGGTTTGCGCTGTATGTTCTGACGTTTACCCGGCGCAAAAGGCGGCCATACCGGTGAGAATAACAGCGGCAGTTCTGGTAGGTAAGCAGCCTCAGGCTCGCAGTGTTTTTCCAGGGCCCGTCGGCGAGGGGTGTACTGACAAGATGTACAATTTGGAGTTCCTGTGCTATAATGCGACTAATTTGACGGAGGCAATCGCTGTGTTTATCCATTCTCTGGATGAGGGCAAAGAGGACGCAGAGGAATCAGGCGATTAGCAGCTTCCGGCATTTTTCACAAACAGATGGAAGGAACGTACAATTATGACACCAAGTGCAATTTTAAATTACTGTCTTAAAAACCTCGACGGCACTGTTTTGGGAAATAGCTGGGGTGAGCAAGGAATCTTTTATAATCCGGACGGCAAATTAAAGCGGGGTATTTATGTTTTAACGATAAAAGAAAAAGACGGCGATCACGACAAAAGCTCAAAATTAGACCGAAAAGATATTTACCGTGTAAATTTAGGAGTGCGTAAAAACACTTTTTCTAAAATGTTTGGACCTATTCCAAAACGTCCGGATAAGGGGGGTATTGTCAATATGGATTATGATTTTACCTTAACAAACACCTTCCTTCCACATCCTGTCTATGCTTGGATGGGTTGGATTTGCATATGTAACCCATCCGAAAAATGTTTTGAGGCATTGAAGCCGCTCATTCAGGAATCGTATGAATTTGCAAAAGAAAAGTACAAAAAACGGAAATTATAAATCAATTCTTCGGCTAAAGCTGAAGACGGTGGAAAGAACGATGAATTGGACAAGGAATATATTATTACAATTTTAGAATAAGCGCAGAGATATGTCATATGAAATTACGAATGCTGTCCTTTCAGGACGATGATATTTTAGCCCGCAGGATCAAGGAGGAGTCGAATTATTGCGACCCTGCGCATCTCTATGCCGCAACCTTTGGAATTTCCCGGGTTGTCTTGTCGGAACTGTCTCCCATCGATCTTGACGGATGTGGACGGCTCACCATTTGTGCGAATGTAGAGCAGGAAATATGCGGAGCTCCTGGTTATAACCATGTACCTGGTCTTGGAATATCCTTTTATAATTTGGACCGCGACACATCCCGCGTTTTATATCAATTTAAAAGGTTTGATGAAGCGTTTCAAAACGATACTGCAAGTCTTCTGTTGGATATTTTGGCTGAGATTGATCGGATGCATGGTGGGAAGAACCGTCTAAAGGAAAGACGTAAGGGTATTTTGGCACACCTGCGTGACTGCTGTTTTCAAAAGGAAACGCTTCTGGAAAAATTCTCAAAAGTCAGCCGGAATAAAAAGTATAAAGCGATGGTGTACAGCTGCATGGGACATGGTATTGGAGACGCTGTAAAGGCAGAACTTGTAGACCGTTCCACGGGTAAGGTGATTGTATCAAAGTGGATGGCGGAGTTGCCCTGCAACATTTACAGCTCGGAGGGGCTCTGCCGGACCTATTGGGAGGGAAATCGGTTTTATGTGATTTTCTGGCGAAGTGAGCCGCAGCGAACAGAGGTTGTGGAAATCCCATCTTAGAAAAGCACTGCTATCCCAACAGGCTGATGGATTGTTCTCTTGCTGTTGGAAACCAAAACTGCATTCTGATATTTAAAAAATTTATTCCGCTCAGATATTCCTGAATATCTGAGCTTAGATGAAGAAATGTTGTAAAATTTAACGATAATAGAACGTTATTGTAAGAATATAAATGCGGTTTAAAAAATGTACAATTATCCTCAAAAATATTTTTTCTATATTTTGAATAATCAATTGACCTTTTTTGCGATACTGAAACAATGGCGTTGATGGGAATGGCAGTGCTTGGCCACTGGGAAATCCTCAAAGGCTGTCCTTTTTCGTCAATGTTTATGCCTGCCTTTGAGGAGGAAGCGTCCCCTTGTGCCTTTTGGTGAAGTGGATGTATAAAGAGTAGAGCAGGAGGAAAGACGCAGCTGAATGTGAGAAAATGGTTCTTCGGAGGAGTGACGGATGGATATCAAACAATATGATTCCTTGCGGGGCGTCGAAATCGGAAAAGTGCGGGTGTCCAGTTTTCCGATGGTAGCCTGTGCTTAGCTGCCTAAGGTCATTGCCACCTCCTAAAAACAGTATCCCAACATCGAAATTGAACTGCTGGAGGAAAACAGCCTCAGTTGTCAGGAGCGCTGGATGTCCAGAGGATATGTGGATTTATGCTTCATCTCCCACCAGCCAGCATATAGCTTCAAATGGTACCCGCTGCTGGAAGATCCATACCATGTCCTTCTGCCCGAGGGACATCCCTTGACTGCCTATGACAGCATTACTCCAGAGCAGCTCCAAGACCAGCCGTTCTTAATGTGCAAATCCAAGAACGGCATGGACACGGATATCAGCCGTTATCTGACCTCCCAAGGCGTCCCTATCCCTCCAGTGCGCAAAGGCAGTGATTGCGGAGCTTATTGGATGATTTTATGCAAAACAACCAACAGCTAACCGTTCTGTTTGAACGGTTAGCTAATTTTTTCGAATAAACCCACAGAAAGAATGGTTTTTAATAAAAGGAAACCTTATGGTCAGTATTCATTAACGGAAGTGTACTTTCTCCTCTTGCTTCTGTACAATATATACATGGCAAGCAATGGCGTCCCCGAAAAATTTACAATGAGAAAAGGAGATTTGCATGAGTAACGAGAGAAAGCTTGCCGCAGAAAGAGAGGGTACCTTCGCAAAATCCCTGATCGTTTTTCTGGTCTGTGTAGCTGAGATTATGGTGGGTATTGTCATCTTGGGCCTGGATGCCAACATCCCTATCATCGGCGCAGCTGGCATCGCCATTATCTACGGCATGACCTTAGGCATTCCCTGCAGTGACCTGCAAGGCGCAATGGTCAAATCCGTTATTGATACCGTGAAGGCTATCATGGTACTCCTGATGATTGGGCCAATGATTGCCGCTTGGATGGCCTGCGGTACTGTGCCCTACATTATCTATCTGGGCCTCGGCTTGCCGAATCCCAGTATTTTCCTGCTTTTCAGTGTCACCGGTTCCTCTTGGACGACCATTGGCACCATCGGCGTGGCGTTCATCGGCATTGCCATGGGCTTGAACATTCCAGCGCCCGCAGCTGCCGGCGCGATTGTCTGCGGTGCGTACTTCGGCGACAAGTGTTCCCCGATTTCCGATATCGTGGTCCTCAATTCCGGTATCACCAAGGTCGATATCTACAAACACTGCATGAATACCCTTTATACAACGGTTCCTGCCTTGATTGTCACCTTGAGGATTTTCGGTGTAATCGGCATAGGCCACACGAATGGTTCTGTGGATCAGGCGGCGGTGGACACCGTCCGGAACGGCTTGGCCAGCGCTTACAAATTCAGCCCGATCCTGTGGGTTCCCTTCATTGCGCTGATCACAAGCGTCATCCTGAAACTCCCCTCTATTCCTGCCCTGCTGATCGGCGCCCTTGCCAGTATAGTGGTGGCCGTGTTCTATCAGGGACTGGATGCTGGTACAGTCCTGTCCCGCACGGTTTCCGACGGCGGTATCTGTTTCGCTCCTATGGTGCCCTGGGGCTCGAACGGCGTCTTCTGTTCCCAGACCTTGGGCATCCGCGTCGGCGCATATGTCCCTTATTATTTTATGGGCTTCCTGACGCCCATCTTTGCCATTGTCTGTGCCGTCACCGGCGCCGGCATCCAATATGCCGTCGACAGCCTAACCCGAAGAACCGGGATAAGGCTTCCAAGTAATATCCGGGAATTCGTGAAGCTCCAATAAAAATTTTTTACAGGAGGTAACACTATGAAGACTTACATGAGCGGCCGCGTAGCCAAACTGAAGGAAATGCAGAACAGCCTGAAACCCAGCATCAGCGCTGAGCGTGCCCGGCTGGCGACGGAAGCCATTGAAGCCTATGCTTTTGACCCCCCCGTGCTTCAAAAGGCCTACATGCTTTCCCACATCCTGCGCAACCAAACCATCTTTATCCAAGAAGGCGAGCTGATTGTGGGCAACCAGACTGACCGTCCCCGCTGCGCGCCGGTGTTCCCGGAGTTTAATTCCGAGTGGATTGTGGATGAGATTGACGCGTTTGAGTCCCGCGAGAGCGACCCGCTCAGTCTTAGCGCCGAAGATCGCGAGGAACTGCTGCGCATCCTGCCCCGCTGGAAGGGCAAGAGCTTTGATATGGTCGTAGAGCGCGCCCTCCCAGAGGACGTCAAGCATGCAGAAGAGAGCGGCGTCATGACTGTCGGCAACCGCGACTGCTCCACCGGACATATCCTCCCCGATTATTGGAACCTGTTGAAATACGGCCTGAACCACTACAAGAAGCTTTGCCAGGATAAAATCGCCGGAACGCAGGTAAACACTCCTGAGAAGCAGGCGCAGGTCGATTTCTGGAACGCCATTATTATTGATATTGAGGCCGCAGGCGCCTTTGCCGCCCGTTACAGCGCCCTTGCTAAGGAGCAAGCTGACAAGGAATCCGACGCCGTTCGCAAGGCTGAACTGGAGGGGATTTCCGAAATTTGCGCCCATGTTCCCCTGGAGGCACCCCGGACATTCCATGAGGCTATCCAGATGGTATGGTTTATTCACCTGTTGATCAACATTGAGAACAATGGCCATGGCAATTCCCTGCACCGGTTTGACCAGTACATGAATCCCTATTATGTGGCCGACGCGGCCGCGGGCCGCATCGACGAAAACCGTGCGATTGAGCTGATCCAGTGTTTCTTCATCAAGATGACCGACCTGATGAAGCTGCGCGGCAAGTTCTACAGCGAGTCCTTTGCGGGCTATCCCTTGTGGCAGAACATCATTGTCGGCGGCCAGACGCCTGATGGCACAGATGCCACTAATGAGACCTCCTTCCTGTGCCTGAAGGCCAACGCCGGTGTCCAGACCTCCCAGCCCACGATGTCTGTCCGCTATTTTGACGGCCTGAACATAGACCTGATCCACCTGGGCCTTGAGATGATCCAGGCCGGAATGGCAACTCCCGCCTTCTTCAACGACAAGCTGGTTGTCCCTATGGTCATGGAGAAAACCGGATGCTCCATTGAGGAAGCCCGTAACTGGGGCATCCATGGCTGTGTCCAGCCCGGTATCTGCGGCAAATCCGACGGCCGTCCCACCGTTGGTTATGTCAACCTGCTCAAGTGCCTGGAGCTGGTTATGAACAACGGCGTGAATCCTGTCAACGGGGAGCAGCTGGGCCTCAAGACCGGTGAATTGGAGAGCCTGGATACCCTTGACAAGCTGCTGTATGCTCTCTTCAAGCAGGTGGACTACTTCACCGATCTGATGATCCGCGGCTTTAACGTCGTCGGCGCCCTCCATGCCATCCGTCAGCCGGTAGCGTTCACCTCCATGGTTGTCCAGGGTACTATCGAGAGCGGCAAGGCGAACCAGTGCGGCGGCTCCGCTTACTATGAATCCGGCGCGTTTGCCGTCAGCATCGGTAATGCCGCCGACGCTGTGGCTGCTATTGACACTTTGGTGAACAAGGAACACAAGTATACTGCCAAAGAGCTGCTGGATGCCCTCGCTGTTAACTTTGAAGGAAAGGAAAATGTCCGCCAGACTTTGCTGAACAAAGCGCCTAAGTATGGCAACGATAACGATTATGTCGACGGCATTGCTGCCGCCATTGTCAAGCACTACGGCGAAACCCTGGGCCAGTACCGTGATTCCCGCGGCGGCCGCTTTGTGGAAGTGGTGGAATCCCAATCCATGAATGTCTCCCAGGGCAAGTGCGTCCTGGCCTCTGCGGATGGCCGTTTCGCCTGTGCTCCCGTCAATGATAACTGCTCTCCCGTGATGGGTCGGGATATCAGCGGTCCAACCGCCACAGTCAACTCTGTTGCCAAGCTTGACCAGAAGAATGCCAAGGATGGCTGCCTCTATAACCTCCGCTTCGATCCCCGGAGCATCCAGGGCGAGAAGGGCCTCCAGGTCCTGGATAGCATCATCAAAACCTATTTCAACAACATGGGCGAACATATCCAGATCAACGTCGTAGACGACGCCACCCTCCGCGCTGCCCAGGTCAAGCCGGAGGACTATCGCAACCTGCTGGTTCGTGTGGCGGGCTATCTGGCCTACTTTACTGAGCTGGGCAGCGATGTTCAGGAAGCCTTGATTGCCCGTACTGCGCACTCTCCTGACCGGTAAGCATATGGAAGGTGCAGCGTACATCGGCGGCATCCAGCGGTTTTCTACAGAAGACGGTCCTGGTATCCGCACAAGTATTTTTCTGAAGGGGTGTCCCCTTCGGTGCAGGTGGTGCCATAATCCGGAACTGCTGGATACGCATTACGGCGTGTTATACAGCCCTAATAAATGTATCCTCTGCGGCGAATGCGTCAAAAACTGCCCGGCTGGAGCCATTCGGCCGGGCAAAGGCGAAATTGTCATTGACCGAACCGCCTGCAAGGGATGCGGAACCTGTGTAGACAATTGCTGTACCACCGCCCTGCATACCAAGTCGATCTCTTACACAATGGCAGCGTTAATGGACATTGTGGAAAAAGACCGGGATTTCTACGAGACTTCCGGCGGAGGAGTAACCCTCAGCGGAGGCGAAGTGCTGGCTCATGGAGAATATGCCCTGGAAATTGCTAAAGAGGTAAAAAAAGCGGGGATTTTCCCTGGCAATAGAAACCTCCGGTGCGGGAACTTGGGAGCATCTCTGTGCTTTGGCGGAAATCTGCGACTGGATACTGTATGACCTCAAGCACATGGACCCGGAACGACATGCGTTTTATACCGGTGTTCGTCCAGACTTGATTTGGGAGAATATTACCCGTCTGGCGGCAGACCTGGAACTCCGGGAAAAAATTATCATTCGGGTGCCGCTGCTTCATGGCGTCAATGATGATGAGGCGAATCTGGAAGCTCTTCGGGACTTCATGACAAAACGGCATCTGGCACATGCGAACCTGCTGCCATACCATAACATGGGGATTGGTAAGGCGCGGGAGGCCGGATTGGTGCAGGAAGAATTTAAAATGCCGTCAGACGAGGATTTGCTCCGTGCCGCAGGACAACTGCGGGCGGCAGGCATTCAAGTGGAAATTATGGGCTATGAAGAAGACGGCTGATGTGTTTCCAAAAAATACGGCAGGACAGCCCGCAGATTTTCTTGCGGCGCTGTCTTGCTATAAAGCGGTTGAAAGGGGAAGAGCGATGTTTGAGAAAATGGTTGCCGTAGAACCGGTTAACCTGCTGCCGGAGGCCCGGAAACGGTTGAACGGATATGCAAGAGCGGTTGTATTTTTCGATAGGCTTCCACAGGACAGCAAAGAGATGGTTCAACGGATCGGGACAGCGGATGCAGTCTTAATCAGCTATACCAGCCCAATGGGCCGGGATGTTTTAGAGAACTGCCCAAACCTGAAATATGTGGGCATGTGCTGTAGCTTATACGAAGAAAAGAGTGCAAATGTAGATATTGCTGCGGCACGGGAGCTGGGTATCACAGTAAAAGGCGTACGGGACTACGGGGACCAGGGCGTTGCGGAATATGCGGTCAGCGAACTGGTGCGGTATCTCCACGGCTTCGGCGGAAAGCAATGGAAGGCGCAGTCGGTAGAACTGGGGGGACTTCGGGTGGGCATTGTCGGCCTGGGAACCGTTGGGAGCATCGTAGCGAAAGCCCTCCATTATTTTGGTGCAGAGATTTCTTATTTCAGTCGTACCCGCCGGGAGACGGAGGCATTTCTGTATCGCCCTCTTGCAGAGCTGCTACAAACGTCAGATGTAATTTTCACCTGCCTGACGAAAAATACCATTTTGCTTTACGATGCAGAGTTTGCCGCTTTTGGAAATGGGAAGATTCTGTTCAATGTTGGCATTGGCCCCAGTTATGACACCCCTGCTTTGGAGCGCTGGCTCGCGGAAGGAACAAACGAGTTCTTCTGCGACTCGAAAAGCGCTCTGAGTACAGAATCACTTTTGCAAAATCCTCACGTCAACTGTGCGGGCAAGGCCGCTGGCACAACAGCGGAAGCTATGGCTCGTTTGGGTGAAAAGGTTCTGTGGAATCTGGAGGAATATTGGCTGGTTTAAGCGTTTTTTAGAACAGGAGGGCGAATTTTTGCCCTCCCGATTTTCTTTTGTCCGCTTGCGGAGCACGAGCACTTGCGTTTGCTGTTCTTTCTTGAAAATATCCCTAAAAAAATAGACTCTTTTTTAGGAGAATCATGTTTCCAAACGAGAAGATCTACTTACAAATGGACGTAGATCTTCTTGTCCATATAACTGGATTTTGTTCAATCCAGTTTTCGGCGGTTGTTTGGCGTATCTTCCAACTGTGCCCTCAGCTTTTCCAGCGCACGCTTTTCAATGCGGGATACGTAGCTTCGCGAGATGCCAAACGATGAGGCAATCTCCCGCTGGGTCAATGGTACAGTGCCGCCTAACCCGTACCGCAGCCGGACAATCTCTGATTCACGGGCGGTCAGGCATTCCTGCACCAGCTTATGCAGACGCAGCGCATTGTCGCGGTCGTGCAGGTCTTCCAGCATAGTATCATCCACACCAATAACATCCATCAGCTGCAAGGCGTTGCCCTCTTTGTCGGATTCAATGGAATCGGAGAGAGAAACCTCGCCTTGCAGCTTTTTTTGTCCGCGGAAGTACATAAGGATTTCATTTGCTATCCTCACACGTTGGCCCGTCAAGACCGTCCGAGCCACCGTCAGGCAGCGGCGGGAGGTCGATATCGTCCCCATCGGGGTCACCGTCGCCAAAGAGGTAAATATGTACCTTCTCCCCATCCCAAACGATGTCCTTGACGATCACCCGGAGGGTCAGCCGCTTTTGCTCCACCGTCATGTCGTCCATGGTACTGGCAAAGGACTTGAGCATATCCCGCATGATCTCAAAGGACTGTGCCTGGAGGTTCTGTTCCTGCAAAATTTGCTCCAGCTCCCGGATGTCCCCCTGGATGCTTTCATCCCGTTCTGACCGCTCGTTAATGCCGTCCAAGATGCACTGCTCTCCGGGGGTACCGGCCATCTTCGCCAGGGAGCTTACCAGTGCGTCAATTTCTTTCTGGTTCTCCCGCTGGGCCTTTTTCAGCCGTTCTAGGTCTGTTGTGAGCTGGCTGCTTTTTTCCACAAAGGCTTTCTTTCCCGCCGCCAGACGCCGGTTGAGCTCGCTTTTGTCCTCCGCCAGCTTCTTGATCTCAAAGCAGACCGCACGGTCAAGCTGGTTTCCGTTGATGTCCTTGTTGTCGCATTTATGGCGGCGGCTCTTTTCCTTCAGCTCGCACAGATAGCGGAAGTACCGCTCCCCATCGCCTGTAGTGCGGCTGGTGACCTTGGGCCGCATACAGTGTCCGCAGCGGCAATGCAGAAGGCCAGACAACAGGGCCTCATTGGTCTGCCCCGCCCGCCAGCGATAGCTTTTGCTTTTGTTCTCATCCAGCAGCCCCTGAACGGCGATCCAGTCTTCGCCGGACACGATGCCCACATGCTCCCCTACCGATACCACCCATTCCTCCATAGGCTTCTTGCGGGTAGTACTGCCCTTGGTCTGCTCAGTGCGGTTGTAGGCCATGATGCCGTGAGTCCCATCAAAGGCGCTCTGATCGGAGAAGGGCTGGACTCCATTGGCGATCAGGTACTGAAACATAGCCTCGTCCGCTTTTGCGTAGACGGGGTTCATCAGGAGTTCTCTAATTGCAAACCGGGAGAATGACTTTCCCTGACGGGTCTTGTAGTCTTGGTTGAGAAGATAGGTCTCCAGCTTTGTCAAGGACTTCAATTCTAAAAACTTGGAGAAGATTCTCTGCACCAGCTGAGCCTCCTCCGGGATGAGCTTCAAGTGGAAGGTCTTGCGCTTCTTCCCATCTACTTTACAGTATTCAGTGCCCTCTGATTCGTATCCAAGCGGAGTGATGCCGCCCAGCCAGCGGCCCGTTTTGGCAAGCTCCTGGAGATTGTCACGGATACGTTCAGCAATGGTTTCCCGTTCCATCTGGGCAAGGGCAGCGACAAAGGTAAACATGAGCCGCCCGGTGGGGGTAGTCAAGTTGAAATTCTCCTTGATGGAGATGAACGTTGCTCCGTAACGCTCCAGCTCCTCCACAAACTCGAAACAGTCCTTGGTGTTGCGGGTGAGCCGATCCAGGCGGTAGCACACAATGGTCTGTATCTTGCCCTCATGCACGTCCTTCATCATCCGCTGGAAGTTGGGACGCTTCGTGCTGCCGCCGGAGAAACCCTCATCTTCGTAGACCAAGGCGCTGTCCGCCTGTTCCTGCCCAAAGCAGCGGGCGATATATTGACGGCACATCTCGATCTGATTTTCGATGCTCTCGCCTTTGCCTGTAAATTTCGATTTTCTGGAATATATCGCAAAAACCTGTTGTTCCGATGATATATACATAATTGTTTCCTCTCTCTGCACTATTTAGAATAGCATCTCAGGCATCACACTAACGATAGCAGTCTGCTCCTTTGGATTCAGATAAGCATGGTTTAGAGAGGTCTTATTATATTGCAGATATGTACCGCTTGTCTCATCAATCAGCAGCGAGGTGAAAAAGCGCTCCCAGCTAAAAAACTTTTCACTCTTAATGTGGTCATAGGGCTTCTCGAGTATTGCTTGCAGTCGTCCTTGTTTCAGAAGCCCTGACTTCAGTATCATCCACTCGAAGGACTCTGGCAAATAGATGATCAGCTTTTTACCCTGGAGTTTATTCAGAGACAGGACTTTCTCAATTTCAGGACCAAATGCGGCACCGTCTGCGATCACAAGGGCTGTTGAGTAGGTCTGCCGCAAAAGTTCCTGATAGACGTTGCTTTTACCTTTTGCTGATATACAAGGGATCTTATACTGGGAAAAAAGTTTGGCAAAGAATTGATGTCCTGCGTTGGAGTCCTCAACGATCACCAGATCTGGCCTGGAAATTGAGTCCACCTTGGTATCACATAAGCTATAGAACTTAGAGTACAGCCGTTTTGTTCCCTGATAACGGTTTCCTGCGTTATTTTTAAGTCCATATATCTCGTCCACGCTGTAGGGCAGGTTCGTCAAGGGGGCACGGGTAGCGATCACATAATAGTTATCTGAATTTTTGACAGCCTTGGCAAATTCCTCGGAGAGAACGAATTTATCACCCTCATCAATAAAAACGATGCTGTCATGGATCAGTGCCAGATTTTCCTGCCAGCGCAGGCCAGTCAGAACCGTACAGGTTTTCTCACAGGAGACCGTGATACCGCTCGCTTCACCATTCTGCTGATAGGAAGCAATCATATCGATCAGAGTTGTTTTTCCTGTGGCGCTGTTGCCACGCAAAACGGTGATATTTCTTTCAATGGTGAATTTGTATTGCAATCGACGGTTTTGTACCACAATATCATATTTTCCTGTCATATTTTCACCACCTTACAGATAGAGTCCAGCAGATGAGACATATTCCTGCGTATTGTGGATAATTGCCCCGCTATTCATCAGCTTGAATTCAAATGGCTCGTCTCCAAAGTCCATGAGATGACGTAGATTGATTGTGAGATCACGATTCGCAGCCTTGGCGATTCTGAGTATCCACTTTGCGCAGTTATCCCCGCAAGTAGACGCATTAAAAATTTTCGATAGGTCGTGCTGCAGCAAAAGCAAGGTTTTTACACCGCCAGAAAGCTGTTTGACTGGAATCACGCCCAGCGCTTTGCTGTCGATCGTACTCGGCCCCAGTACAACAGCTTTATCTATATCTTTTATCATTTTCTTTGAAAAATCATCCGTAATCCAAGAGTCAAGATATGTGTTATCAAAGTAAACGCTGGTATTGTAGACGTAATTAGGAAAATCGTTTTCCGTCATTTCTCCGAAATAGATATTCAGCATCGTCTATCACCCCACAAATATTATTCTCAAATGCACAAGTTAAAATACTCTAAACTACTTGAGTCTAAAGTAGCAGGTGTTCTTCCCTTTGCTTTCCCGCTTCAATTCGCCAGACGCTACCAGCTTACGCAAGCCGCCCTCAATGGAGCTCACACTGAGAGAGGGGCAAAGCTCCCGAATATCCTGCTTGGTAAAGCGTCCTATCTTTTGGAGAGTTGCCCGCCGTACCATTTCAACCGCTGGTAGCTTTGTCTCCACCAGAGCAAAACGTTCCTCAAAATCCTTATAGGCTGCAAAGATCGTTCCAAGAATATATTTGATGAAAGGGACAGCGTCTTCTGTGCCTTCATACCAGCCGTCCTGTGATCTTGCCAGAGCGGCATAATACAGGTCTTTATTTTTGGCGATTTTCGCCTCCAATGAGATATATTTTCCAACATAAAAGCCGCTTCGGTACAGCAACAGCGTTGTAAGCAGCCTGCTCATCCTACCATTCCCATCGTTGAATGGATGAATACACAGAAAGTCGTGAATAAAGACGGGGATCGCAATCAAAGGCTCCAGTTCCATGTTTCCAATGACCCGGCTATACTCCTCGCAGATTTTGTCCAATGCTTCAGGTGTCTCAAATGGCGCAAGAGACGTAAACAGGATATCTGTATGGCTGTCGGGGTAGGTCACACTAATGTAATTCTGTACGTTCTTCGTCCGGCCAGCCATCGGATTGTTTATATGGCTGTATAAGTTTTTGTGAAGCTGTAGGATATCGTGCTGGGTGATAGGGATAACGTCAAAGCTCTCGTGGATGATATTCAGCACATCACGGTATCCTGCGATCTCCTGCTCATCTCTGTTCCTGGGCGTGGTTTTTTCCTCCACAAGCTGCTTGATGCGGGTGCTGGTGGTAACGATGCCCGCGATGGCGTTAGAGGCTTCTGTGCTCTGTATCTTAGCGATTTCAACCAGTTTTTCCAATTCATCTGGGCGCTGCTTCAAATATAGCTCCTGCTTTCCGGCCTCTTTGTAAATAGCGGCAATCAAGCCTAAAATGTCAGAGTCCCATTTCTGGCCCCGGATTATGGAGTAGTTAAAGGTTTTCATTCCCTCACCTCCAGTTCGTTTCCCTCAAATAATAAGGCATAATAAGGGAAAAGTCAAGATGACCTCTGCTTCAATTATCAGTCAAAAAAGTAATTTGGAGTAGATTTATCTCCGTCTTTTTGATAGAATTGTCAAAAGGCGGGTGATGATCGTGAAAGAACTGATGCTTGAGCTGCTGACCTGGGCGCCGTTTGAGAAGCTGGTGTCAGGAGAAAAAGAGTATATAGACGAGATTTTGTCTGGAAATTATCAGCAGCCCCGATCCATGTTCCATGATTTATTTTTAGGCTTTTATCATTATGTCCAGAATGGAGATTTCAAGGACATAGCTTGGCTCCGTTGTTGGAAGGATACATATTATCAAAACAAGAATTATACGAATTCCACAAAAAGCGAGCGCAAATTTTATCCTTTGTTATTTAAGAAGATTTGCTTCTATATGATTGTTCGGGGAAAATTCAGCGACAGTAAATTTATGCCGGAAATTGGTCTGCAAGGGAACCGCATCAAAAAGTGGCACATTCCCACTCGATTTCGCATTTTTGCAGAAACAGACACTTATTCTGCAATTAGAGTTTTTAGGAATGGCGTGAAAAAGCAATACATCGTTTCCTTAGTCAAGAAACTTTATTATGAAGCTGGACGACAGCAGAAACGATCTACAGCATTAGTTAATTTGCCTCGGTTTGTAGACGTATTTGCAGGGACTGCAAGTGTGGCGGCATCGGTAGTGTCAGAAGGGTGCCCACGCCCAATAGTCAATGATTATGATCCAGTTATGGTTTGCTTTGCTTGGGCGTTCACATATTACCAAGGCGAGCTTCGTAAGAGAATTGCTGATTTTTATAACGGCCTGATGAACCAGGATATCAAGTCCCAAAATTGGAGCTATGACGAAAAAGCCTATAAAGGGCATCATGACCCAACGGATTTACTTGCATCCCCCGAAGTTTGGGATGACCCTGAGACTCAGTCGATTCATATAAAGGCTTATAGTTATTCAAAAAATGATTTTGCAAGAGATAAGGCGATAGCTCAACGCCATCAAGATTTTATCATACGAACCCGTAGCAGCTACATAAATTTCAAAAAAGTTCTGGATTCATGTGATAGAGATAATTTGAGAAAAAAAGAGTTCAACGATCTTCCAACGGGCATGAGACGTCCCCAGGACAACCCTGACGTTAAAGAAGTTCTTGATTATGCTTTGGCGTGGTTTTATTGTCATGCATTCGCACGAAAGGGGATAAAAGGCAACATTCAGGATGAGACCATCGCAGATGCATCCAGCTACTACTCGTATTTGAACCACTTACAGCCCAAGTATTTGAGTCTCTTAAAGGACAAGGGTAAGGAAGTGATCCACCGCTTACAACTCGAGTATTTGTTCCGCTTACAGGTTAAGTTGGACGCTATCAGGAATAAGAATTACGCAATTAAGGCTCAGACGCTGTCGGAACTCCAGCTTGCCCCCTCTTTACTCGATTTGGAGTTCACCGGGCATTTTTCCAGATATTTGCGAGATGCAACGTTTTGCTGCAAAGGCTTCGATGTGATACTAAGTGACGATCCCTCAAATAAAATTTTTTATTTAGATTCCCCATACTTTCTTACAGTAGGTTACGATGTAGGCTTCACTGAAGCCGACCATAAAAAAATGCTGGACATCTTACGGGATGCGAAGTTCAAATGGATCTTTTCCATGCAGTACAATCCGTCTATGAGGAATACGTGTACCGTAACCTCTGATGAAACAGAACGTAGAAAGCATCCATACATTAAAGATTATGGGGCCTATTATCGAGGTTTCTACGCTGAGTTTAAGTTGGATGCAGATCAAAGAACCTATTATGTGCTAGATGATACGTCTGATGCGTCAAAGGAAAGGGTGAAAAAACTTTTCGCAATTCTGTTTGACTTTGACGAGGTTCAGGAAAAGTGGCCGAATATGAGAACGACGAGAACAAAAGAAATGCTTGTGGTAAATTTTGATTGCTTGGCGACGATCCCACTGCATGACATAGCCGTTGTACTGCCGTTTGTCGAGTTTTTGCGATGCGCTGATGCTGATAAAGCCTATGAAGAGATCGTTCGGCAGGCAATCGACTGGAGGAAGAAGAACATCGAAGAAAAATACCCAAGCAAGTCTGCTGTATGATGTCCCATTTTCTACTCTGCAGGCTGAGAAATGAGGGCCTGCTTTGGAGACCTTTTACAGAGCTGTCAATATTGATGATATATCTAAAACAGGGGTAAATGGTAAGTCAGGAACAGGCGACTGAAATTCCGTGGCAAGGCTCTCAGCTGGTAGGATAGGGCTTCTTCAGAATGGCCTACAGGA
>JAAWGR010000093.1 GCA_022795445.1 Oscillibacter sp.
AAAATTTTATCAGGTTCTTTAAAACAACTTGATAGTGGAGAAGCTGCCCTTGAAGTGTTGATACTGCTCTAAAAGCTCTCGAAGCATTGAAAGAATATGATATTTCTCAAAAAGTTCAGCTATTTAACTACTATACGAATGGAAATTTGAAAAAGATTCAATTTATTTATGCTGAAAATGAGTCCAAATGGGAAATGAACTATCTTACAACTAATACTGGGCAAGTAATCGGAACGGAAGCTGATTATAAATGCACTATCCAAATGTATCCACTCGGTTTTGGAAAGTCCAAGTGCCGGATTCTCTATTGGTGGTACCGCAGCTATGGAAAGCCTGAAGGAATAAAATCCCTGGTAAAAGGTTTCAGATAACTGTGACTATTGCCAACTGAAAGAGGAGCAGTACAAATGCGGCAGCGGCGGATTTTTCCTTGCCGCACAGGAGTACATCGCTGATGAAACCCACTACTGGCAAAAAGTCCTCCATCACCTTTACCAATGAAGAGGGCGAGCAGAGGAAGGAAGACCTGGTTTACAACCGAACCGACTTCTGGACCACCAGCTCCAACAAACAGTTGAATGTTGTCCAGTATATCAATACGCTCCTAAACGCCAGAGGCAAGGCAGCGGTGGTCGTGCCGGACAACGTGCTCTTCGAGGGCGGGGCCGGTGAGACGGTGCGCCGAAAGCTGCTGGAGACTACCGACCTGCACATGATCCTGCGTCTGCCCACCGGGATTTTTTATAAGCCAGGTGTCAAGGCAAACGTAATCTTCTTCGACAAGCGCCCCGCCAGCCCGGAGCAGCAGACGAAAGAGGGTGGGTGTACGACTTCCCCACCAACGTCCATTTTACGCTGAAGCAGCATCCTATGGTTGATGCTGATCTGGAGGACTTCATCCGCTGCTTTAATCCGGAGAACCGACACCAGCGCCTTGAGACGTGGTCGGAGGACAACCCGGATGGCCGCTGGAGGAAATTTGCCGTTCAGGAAATTCTGGATCGAGATAAAGCCAGTCTGGATATTATCGAAAATCTTCAGAGCGCACTGGACAGCTTCCAAGAGCTGATGCAGCAGCTAAACACGACACCGGAATGATAGTTCTATGCTCGTCTATCCTGGCGCTTCACGAGATACACCTGCAAGGGTCAACCTCTGTAGGTGTATCTCTTTTCTGCGGTACTTACAGCAAAACTATTTATTATGTGCTGTTGCAAAAAATTTTATACGTTCCCTCTTGACAAAAGCTGGCCAATTATATATCCTATAAGCAGAACATATATTTGAGCACAACAACTGAACAAACTGCCTCACTCTACTTCCGACTTACATATCCGAGGCTGTGCAAGACCTTGCGGTACGATATTCTGTACCGCTGGTTGTTTTGTCAGCAGGGATGTGCAGGTCTTTTCATTTTCTCGGGTATGCTGGGAACAGCGTGGATGGCTATCACACTCTGTCCTGTACCCCATTGTAGAGAGAAAAGACCATCTCAATTGACAAGGAGGCAATCCTTGGTCACACCAGAGCGGCGTTCACGCTGGACACCTACACCCACACCACCGGCGATATGCAGAAGCGTGCTTCGGAAGTGGTAGGCGATTTCCTGACAGACATTTTTGGAGAGGAGTTGAAACCGTAGGAAGAAAACGCAAAAGCGGCGAAGGCGCCATCCGACTGAGAAAGGATAGCCGCTGGAAGGGCCGGTACACGGCGGGCCGTGATCCGGTGACCGGGAAGGCGAACTGCAAAAACGTCTTGGGCAAGACTCAGGTGAAGGTCAAGGCAAAGCTCAAGGCTGTTATTGAAAAAAGCAGTTCGCTGGCTACGACCACCGTACGCTACACAGTAGGCCAATGGCTGGATGCCTGGATGAAGAACTACGCCAAGCTGCAAATCCGTCCCTCGTCCCACAAGACCTGCCAGGGGTTTATTGAAAACCACATCAAGCCCACCCTCGGGGACATCCCACTGGAAAAGCTGACGGCGATGGACTTCCAGCGGTTATACAAGCGCCTGCTGGAAAATGGCAGAGTGGAATGTACGGAATCCCGAAATAAGCCAAAGGGCCTCAGCGTCAAGACGGTTCGCAACATCAACCAGATGATTTCTTCCGCCCTGAACTGCGCAATAGAACAGCGGCTGATTCCCAGCAATCCCACCAAGGGCTTTGTCCTGCCGAAGCTGGTACGGAAGGAGATGAAAATCCTGCCTCTGGAAAGTTTGGGCACCTTCTTCGAGAGGGCACGATGTACCGGTGTTTTCGAGCTCGATTGCATCGACCTCGCTACTGGTCTCCGGCGGGGGGAGTTGCTGGGGCTGAAATGAAGCGACATCGATTTGGACAAGGGCGTCATTCACGTCCGACGACAGGTCCTCCGGCAGAGCGGGAAAGTAGTTGAGGCCCCGCTGAAAACGAAAAACTCCTACCGCAATATTGCGATAGGAGCGGACGCCATCAAAGTCCTCAAAAGAATGGAGCAGAAAGACGAGTATGTGTTCCCCTCGCCCTTTGGAGGCCCAATGTCCCCGGACAGCGTCCTGCACATGCTCCAGCGGGTGCTGAAACGGGCTGGATTGGAAAGAATCAAATTCCATGACCTGAGGCATACATTCTTGGTTCTGGCCCTGCAAAATGGCGTAGACGTAAAAACCCTCTCCGCTATGCTGGGACACTACTCGGCGGGTTTTACCTTGGACACATACGCCCATGTTACCACCTCCATGCAGAAGCAGGCGGCAAATGCGGTGGGGAGTTTCCTCTCCGGTACGCTCCGGCCCTAACCGCTCCGAACTCTGGTATAGGTCACGGCTTGGGTCAAACCAGAGCCGCAAAATTCAACCACCCAAAAAAGTGCAGAGAGCAAGAACAAAGCCACGGAAATTCAATGAATTTCCGTGGCTTTGGTACGCCCTGAGGGATTCGAACCCCCGGCCTTCTGGTCCGTAGCCAGACGCTCTATCCAGCTGAGCTAAGGGCGCGTACCATATTCCTGCCATCCACTCGGGACAGCTTCATTATGATAGCACATCTTTTTTGGAAATGCAAGGCTTTTTTTCACATTTCCCAAAAATTTTTCAGAATCCTTTCCAAAGGGCAAAAGCAGGACGCAGTAAAACCGCGTCCTGCCAAATGCTGTTACTGAGGTTTAACGATCAAATTCACCAGCCGGTTTTTGACGAAAATCGTCTTCACGATTTTCATCCCCGCAGTTGCTTTCTGAATCTTCTCCACGCCAAGAGCGGCGTCGATGACAGCCTGTTCCTCGCTGTCTACCGGCATCGTGACCGTACCTTTCATCTTGCCGTTTACTTGTACAGCAAATGCCGTCGTTGCAGCAATCATTTTGCTCTCATCGAAAACGGGCCAATCACACTGGCAGACCATCTTGCCGGTTTCCGCAGCAAACCCCAAACGTTCCCAGAGCTCCTCTGCGATATGAGGGGCGAAAGGACTCAGCAGCTGGATCAAGGGCTTCATATCGCCCTTTGTAACGCGATTAGCTGTCAGCTCATTGACAGCGGTCATCATAGCGGCAATCGCGGTGTTCATCTTCAGGCTGTCAATATCATTGGTAACCTTTTTGATGGTCTTATGCAGGATAGCTTCATTCGCAGCGCTGGGGTTCAGATCGTCCGAAGCGGTCTCTGCCAAATTCCACACACGGTCCAGGAAACGTTTGGAACCCTTTACGGCCTCAGTGGACCAGGTGGCTGCCTGCTCGAAGTCGCCTACGAACATGATATAAAGCCGCATGGTGTCCGCGCCGTACTGTGCCACAATATCGTTGGGGTTTACCACATTGCCCCGGGACTTGGACATCTTCTCGCCGCCCTCGCCCAAAATCATGCCGTGGCTGGTACGCTTTGCATAGGGCTCCTTGGTAGGCACCACGCCAATGTCATAGAGAAACTTATGCCAGAAGCGGCTGTACAGCAGGTGCAGGGTGGTGTGTTCCATGCCGCCGTTGTACCAGTCCACAGGGGACCAGTAATCGAGGGCTTCTTTGCTGGCCATGGCCTTGTCGTTGTGTGGGTCCATATAGCGCAGGAAGTACCAGCTGGAACCGGCCCACTGGGGCATGGTGTCCGTCTCCCGCTGAGCGGGGCCGCCGCACTGGGGACAGGTTGTATTGACCCAGTCGGTCATCTTGGCGAGGGGGCTTTCGCCGGTGTCGGTGACCTCATAGCTCTCCACTTCCGGCAGCAGCAGCGGCAGCTGGTCCTCCGGCAGGGGAACCCAGCCGCATTTGGGGCAGTTCACCAGAGGGATGGGCTCGCCCCAGTAACGCTGACGGCTGAACACCCAGTCCCGGAGCTTGAAGTTGGTCGTTTTTCTGCCATAACCCTGCTCCACGGCATGTTCTTTCATCGCTGGGATGGCTTCTTTTACGGTCATACCGTTCAGGAAGCCGGAATTGATCATGATTCCATCGTCCTTTGTGGTGTAGGCGCATTTGCTGATGTCGCCGCCGGCCACGACAGGGATAATAGGCAGACCGAACTTGGTGGCAAAGTCCCAGTCGCGCTGGTCATGGCCCGGCACGCCCATGACGATACCGGTGCCGTAACCCATCAGCACGTAGTCAGAGACGAACATAGGGACTGTGGAGCCAGTGGCGGGGTTGACCACCCGGATGCCATCCAGACGGACGCCGGTTTTCTCCTTGTTCAGCTCTCCGCGCTCAAAGTCGGACTTCCGGGCGGCCTCCGCCTGATAGGCGGCAACCTCATCCCAATTTTCAATCTGGTCCTTCCACTTGTGCAGAAGGGGATGCTCCGGAGAGATAACCACATAGGACAGGCCGAAGAGCGTATCCGCACGGGTGGTGTAAACGCTGACGGTGTCGGGCGTATTGGTCTGGAAGGTCAGCTCACAGCCTTCAGAGCGGCCAATCCAGTTGCGCTGCTGGATTTTGACGCGGTTGATATAATTCACATCGTCCAAATCGTCTGCAAGGCGTGCAGCGTACTTGGTGATTGCCAGCATCCACTGGGATTTCTCCTTACGGATGACTTCGCCGCCGCAGCGTTCGCACACGCCCTCAACCACTTCCTCATTCGCAAGTACGATCTTACAGCTGGTACACCAGTTCACGGGCATCGACGCCTTATAAGCCAGACCCTTTTTGAACATCTGGAGGAAAATCCACTGAGTCCACTTGTAATAGCTGGGATCGGTGGTATTGATCTCCCGGTCCCAATCGAAGGAATAGCCCAGCATATGGAGCTGCTTGCGGAAGTTCTCAATATTGTCATGGGTAACTTTGGCGGGATGGATATGGTGCTGAACGGCATAGTTTTCCGTTGGGAGGCCGAAGGCGTCGTAGCCGATGGGGAAGAGGACGTTATAGCCCTGCATCCGCTTCTTGCGGCAGATGATGTCCATAGCGGTAAAGGGCCGGGCGTGGCCCACATGGAGGCCCTGGCCGGAGGGGTAAGGGAATTCGATCAGGCCATAAAATTTTTCCCGGGTGGTGTCGCCGGTGACGGCGGCAAAGGGCTTTTCCACCAGCCACTTTTGCTGCCATTTTTTTTCAATGCTTGCAAAATCGTACTTCATATCGTCTCTCCTTTGTTTCATTGGAAATTTTCAGGTATATGTGCGGCGCTCTTATATGTGCCCTCGCCATTTTTCTGGAAGGAACGATAAGCCTTGCCCTGGAAAGCCAACTGTCCTTGGGCGCCTTCCGGCAGGCATTTGTATTCCTCGCTGTTGACCTCGAACCAAAGCTCCCGGCCGTCGCCCAGGCGAAAACCGACGAAATGGCGGATGGTGGAATGCCTCTCTCTGGGGTAACGCTTCGTTTTTATCCGCTTGCCGGTCACCATGGCAGGAACCGACTGGGGGGGATCCGGCGCTTTTTGCAGCGGTCGCGGCCGTGGAGGGGCGGGCGTTTTGTCCTGCTTCCAAAGAGCGTAAAACGCCTTGTGGATGACCGCATCTATGGCCATGAACAGGCATAACGCAAGGATTTGCAGTCCACTGGTCACTACGACGTAGGCAACGTCAGACTTCTGGCAAAACGTCAGCAGTTCATTGGGAATCCACGGAAAACCCATCTGAATGACTAGGAAGGTAATGCCATAGGCAATCGCCGCAAAAACAAACTCCTGTAGAATCACCAGAATATGACGAAGTTTCAAGGCGCACCCCCTCTTCCACAGGACCTGTCCAAACAAAAACGCCCCCAGCCCGTTAAAAGGCCAGGGGCGTACTTAACGGCACGCGGTACCACCCTGTTCAGCCGCTGGGGGAATTTGTTTGCGGTTCGCAAAACACAGCAGCCCTCACAGCCTGTAACGGGGCAATCCGCCCGGCCCTAAGCAGATGCGTCGGGCGCGGGGACTCCGGGACCAGTTATGCACGGGGCTCCTCCGCCGGCTCGCAGCATCCGCCGGCTCTCTGTAGGCAGGAACGTTTTCTACCCCGTCTTTTTCCCTTCATCGTCTTTACCGCACCTATTTTACGGACAAAACCGGCATTTGTCAAGAGGTGTTTCCAGCGATTTACGATTGATCTGTCCCGTCAGCCTCTCTATGCGGAAATCAGCCCCGGTTCCAGCGGCCATAGGAAGGAAAATTTTTCATAGAGCTGCATTTTTTTAGAGAAAACTGGAGCCGATGCCGTCCTTTTGCCATTCTTCTCCGTCTATAATATGGGGATATAGACAAAAACGGCCAAGTGCTTAAGGAACCATAGCATAACATCCATCGCGGCAAGGAACTGGCGAGGGCTGTGGGCGCCGGAGCCGCTGCGAATATCAGGTGAAATTGGGAGAAGGGCTTATATGGATAATTTTTGGAGGCTTTTTGAAAATCTTGATGAAATTGTATATGTGACGGACGGGAAGAACCATGAACTGATCTACATGAATAAAAAGGCGCTGGAAACGTTCGGATTTGACTCCTTGGAGCGGGCAGCCAAAGAAAAATGCTATCAGATTCTCCGAAACAGCGCCGCGCCGTGTGCGTTCTGCGGCAGTCAAGAGCTGAAGCCGGGCAGTTTTAGGCAGCGGCGGTACTTTGACCCACAGATGAACCGGCACTTTTTGTTGAGGGATACGCTTTGGGAGGAGAACGGCCGGCAATACCGGCTGGTGATGGCGCTGGACGTCAGCCTTCAGGAGCAGCAGGGACACAGGGCGCAGAGCGTCCAGAACCTGGAGGCTATTCTGAACGAGGGGCTCCGCGTAGCCCTGCTGGAGGAGACGCCGGATCAGTCTTTGGAAGTATTGCTGGAGTATTTGGGAAAGGCTCTGGATGGGGAGCGGACGTATATTTTTGAACGAAATGAACGCGGCTGTGATGACAACACCTATGAGTG
Organism: Oscillibacter sp.; assembly: GCA_022795445.1. Taxonomy (GTDB): domain Bacteria; phylum Bacillota; class Clostridia; order Oscillospirales; family Oscillospiraceae; genus Oscillibacter. Next base: position 7,328 of record JAAWGR010000093.1, read on the forward strand.
GACCGCCAGCGGTGCGCAGCCGGAAAAGGAAAATCTGCAAAACCTGCCGCCAGAGGTCTGCGCCAACTGGTACCGGAATTTCAGCGTCGGAAAGCACATTGTCATAAAGGATTTGGAGGAAATCCGGCAAAGCGATCCCCTTCAGTATAAGAACCTGAAGGAACAGGGGATTCGTTCCCTTGTAGCGGTTCCGCTTTATGACGAGGGTAGGATCGTTGGTTTTTACGGCGTGGATAATCCTCCGGCGAAGACGCTGGAATATACATCGAATATGCTCCATATCACAGCCCACTTCATCGTTTCTTCCCTGCGGCGGCGCAATTTGGTCCGGGAACTTCAAAAACGGAGCTATAAGGTCCTCTATGCCCTCAATGTGGACTATCTAGGCATTTATCAGGTGGATTTTGAGACAGATGCGTGTGAGGTTTATCGGGAAGACGAGCGGCTGCGAAAAGACCAGATTGTCCGGTTTGAGGACGGCTATCAGGCGGCTATGGAGCAGTATATCTCCTGGTATGCAGCGCCCAGGGATCAGGAGCACCTCCGTATGGTGACGAAAAAGGACTATGTATGCAATCAGCTCCGGACCCAAAAGAAATTTTATGTCCGTTACCAGGTGAAGGATAACCCCCAGAGGATCAAACACCTGGAGATCCATTTTTCTGTTACAGGGAACCGTGCGGAAGAGAACCGCGCAATTTTTGCTTTTCGGGATATTAACGCAGTGGTCGAGCAGGAAGAGAAGTATAGGCTGGAAACCAAGCAAAGCCTTGAGGACATCCTGGAGGGTTCCCGGACGGGCATCTGGACCATCGAGCTGGAGGAGGGCTGCGCGCCAAGGATGTATGCGGACCGAACCATGCGGATGCTTTTGGGCGTGAGGGATGAGATTGGGCCGGAAGGGTGTTATCAAAGCTGGTTCCGGAACATCGACCCAGCCTATACGGAGGTGGTGCAGGAAGCGGTACGGGAAATCACGGAGACTGGGCGGTCCGAAGTGGTTTATCCATGGAATCATCCGGTATTGGGGAAAATATATATCCGCTGCGGCGGCGTACTGGATAAAACGTTCAAAAAACCGGGCGTTTGCCTGAACGGGTACCATCAAGACATCACGGAGACTATGGTGACCCGGAAAAAGCAGGAACAGGCGATTATGGAACTGTTGGAGAAGGTAAGGCGGACGAATTCCGCCAAAAGCGAATTCCTCTCCCGTATGTCCCACGATCTCCGCACGCCAATCAATGGGATCATGGGTATGCTTGCCATCATGGAAAAAAGCGAGGACAACGCGGAGAAGCAGCGGGACTGTAGGGAGAAAATCCGTGTATCTGCCGAGCATTTGCTGTCGCTGGTCAACGACGTCCTTCAGGTCAGCAAGCTGGAAAGCGGAAGGGCTGCCGTGGTGGAAGAACCCTTTGACCTATATGATACGCTGGAAACCTGCATTGCCATCCTAGCCCCGCAAGCGGAAAAGGCCGGCGTCCATCTCGTGTTGGAAGAGGTGGAGCTGAGCCATAGCAGGCTGATTGGAAATCCGCTGCACTTGAAACAGATTTTGATGAATATGATAGACAATGCGATTAAATATAACCGGGCGGACGGTTCTATATTTGTCCAGGTCAAAGAACGTTCCTGCCAGAAGGATTCTGCGGAATATCAGTTTGTAGTTGAGGATACTGGCATTGGCATAGGAGAGGACTTCAAAAAGCACATTTTTGAACCCTTTGCCCAAGAAAATCAAGGTGCAAGGACACATTATAATGGCGTTGGGCTGGGCATGTCTATTGTGAAAAAGCTGGTTGAGCAGATGAAGGGTACCATCGAGGTGGAAAGCCAGATCGGGAAAGGAAGCATATTTCAAGTTACGCTGCCCATTCGCATTGACGCGAAGTGGAGCGCACAGTCTGCGGCGGAAGAACGGAATATACACGCAGATATTTCCGGAATGTGCGTTTTGTTGGTAGAGGATAATGAGATCAATTGTGAAATTGTAAAATTTATACTGGAACAGGCAGACGCGGCCGTTGTGACTGCACAGAACGGGAAAGAAGCGGTAGATGCCTTCACGGCGTCGGCTCCTGGGACGTTCCACTGTGTTCTTATGGATTTGATGATGCCTGTCATGAGCGGTTTTGAGGCCACGCGTGTAATCCGCAGGCTGGACAGGCCTGATGCGGGAACAGTACCCATCATAGCCTTGTCCGCCAATGCGTTCGAGGAGGATGCTGCGATGGCAAAAGACGCTGGAATGAATGAACACCTGGCTAAGCCAGTAGATATCAATCAACTATTTAAGGTTATGCGCCGCCTGAAAAGGCGGTTGGCCATATGACCCTGCTGGCAAACGTCGGGTCATGCCTGGGTTACCAGGAGCGCCGTCTGGCAACTTACCAGACGGCGCTCCTGTGTTTTCCCCTTGATTGTATCCTTCCAAGGATTCGGTAAACGCTTTGATGGCATAAGCATAGGGAAAGGCCAAAGCGCCAAATAGAGGGATAGTAAAAGCGCGAACAGCATCGTCAGAAAGTTTGCCGGTTTCCATCCTTCGTGCCGGATCACTTTGATTCCTTCAACAAAAAGCGTCACAATCAGAGCGGCAGGAAATACGAGGATACATCCCACGGCCAAAAACAGCAGCGCATGTCATTATCGCCAACACAAAAGGGGACGGCAAGGGGGACCATTTCTGGGACAACGGCGAGGCCAACCTGCTGAAAAGTTTGATCCTCTATGTGGATC
>JAAWGR010000094.1 GCA_022795445.1 Oscillibacter sp.
GCAATGCCGCAGATCAGACAGGGGAAATACAGCGCGCCCCGGAAGAAGCGGCTTCCCCGGACCTTAAAGCTGAGAATGGTAGCGAAGAGCAGGGCCAGGCTGATCTGGAACACGGAGCCCACCATGTAATAGAGGCTCAGTTTCAGGGCCTGAAAGCAGTCGCTGCGGGTGAAAACATCTATGTAGTTCCGCAGGCCTACAAAAGACCGGACCCGGAGATAGTCCCGGTCGTAGAAGCTGAACTGTACCATTTTAAAGAACGGCAGGTATGTGAAGGTAAAGAGCAGCAGCAGGGGGACAAACAGGAACACGATGGTGCAGATGATCTGCTGTCCCCGCATGGTCTTGCACTTTTGCGCGAAGGTAAGTTTCGGTTTATCCAGCGTGCCTTGAGGCTTGTTCATGTGGTTCCCTCCTTATTTCTATGTTCCTCCTGCCAAGGGCCGTCTTTTGACGGCCCTTGGCAGGGCAGTGACCGGTCACTGGGCGGGCGCGCAGCGGTCCACGGCGTCATTCCAGCGGGTGTTCCAGTCGGCGATGATGTCCTCGAAGGTCTCGCTGCCAGTAACCACCGCCTCCACAATGCGCTGGACGTGGGTCTGGTCAGAGTCGAGAGAGAGCTCGCTTTCCCGGTTTACATCGGCCTGAAGGGAGGCCAGCTCGGTGGGAGCGGCGGTGTCTTCTATCAGCTCAATGCCGTCGAAAGCGGCCAGCGTAGGGGGATACTCCTGGCTCTTCAGCACAGGCACGCCGCCCTGGTCATAGGCAAAATTGCTGGACTCGGTGAACCACTTGATGTACAACATGGAGGCAATCTTGCTGTCCTCGCTGTCGTACTTGTTCACGCCGAAACAGTAGTCCGCGCCGGCGGTCGCACACTGTTTTCCGTCAGGCTGGGTGATGGGGAAGGGCATGTAGCTGATATCGGCGGCGTTGGGGCCGGCCTGCTGCATCTGGATGATGGCCCAGGAACCCAACACCATGGTTCCAATCTGACCGTTGTTGATCATAGGTTTGCAGCCTTCCCAGTCAGTGGCGGTGGGAGACTCCTCGGTCAGTCCCAGGCTTACAGCGTCATAGAGCAGCTTATAGACGGCATAGGCGCCTGTGCCGTCGCCCCGGTCGGCGAACGGGTCCTTCGTCTGGGGCATGGTGATGTTCTTCCAGTCAGGGTCCGCTGTGGCGCCGCCGTAGATATAGGCGTCCCAGGCAGTCATGGTCCAGCCGGCGGCAAAGTTGGTGTACAGGGGGATGGCGCTGGTATTGTCTTTGATGTCCTGAAGGAACTTTAAAAAGTCGTCGGTAGTCTTGGGCAGGTTCTCGCTGGTATAGCCTGCGGCCTCGGCCACTTTTTTGTTATAGATGATGCCCTGAGCATTGCCGGTGGAGGGGATGCCGTAGACTTGGCCGTCATAGGCCCGGTTCGTGGCAAAATTATAGTCCGCCTCGATTTCGCTGAGGGCGCATAGGGGGTGGAAGTACAAACTCAGGTCCGGGAGCATGACGGTCTGGGGAATCATACAGATATTGCCCCAATCTTTGGAGGAAAGGCGGGCGGTCATGTCGTCGTTATAGTTCGTGATGCCCTCATATTTGATGGTGATATTGGGGTATAGTTCGTTGAATTCCTTTACAAAATCGGTAAAGTCGCGGTTGTCGGGGTCCTCCTGGATCAGGTCGGTGCGGTTGGTAATGATACGCAGCTCAGCGGTGAGGTCGGTGTAGTCCTCGCCAACCTTGAGGCTTGCGTAGCTGGGACCGGAGTATTCCGGCTCCTTGCCGCCGCAGGCGGTCAGCAGCCCGGCCAGCAGGGCCAGGGTCAGCAGCAGGGACAGCGCTTTTCTCATAATAAATTCCTCCCATACGTTTACTAAATAGTTAGCTTAAATATGCTAACTATTTACCTTATTAATAACTATAATCTTTTCTTAAAAATTAGTCAATACCAAACTTTAATTTTAGTCATTCCTTCCAAAAATACAGCCTCTTTTTTGGATAGCCCACCGGGAAAGCCGCCCCCATACAAAAAAGCGGACCTGATACTCGTATCAGGTCCGCTTAAATTTTTGAACAGAAATTATGCTCAGCCCTGGCTCACAGCGCTGCTCTCCCGGACCACCATTCGGCCCGAGACCTTAAACGTCAGCGGCTCCGCCTGCTCCTGGCGAAGCCTTGCGGCAATACGGCTCACCGCCGTCTCTGCCATCTGCTCCACGTTCACCCGGTAACTGGTCAGCGACGGCTGGCAGAGCGTGGCAAAGTGAAAGTCGTCATAGCCGCAGACCGCCACATCCTCCGGTACCCGTTTCCCCATCTGCCGGAGAACGGCCACTAAATTATAGGCGACTTCATCGCAGCTGCACAAAAATGCCTCCGGCAGCTCCTCCGGCAGCGTTAAAGGAAGGAACCGGCCCATTTCGTCCCGGTCCTCCAGAAGCCACTCCTCCCTAGGCGTCAGCCCTGCCAGGCGCAGGGCCCGCTGGTAGCCGAGGTAGCGGTCCATGATGCTGGAGGTGGCCAGGATACTGCCCACAAAGCCAATCTCCCGCCGTCCCTGGGCTAGCAGGTGCTCCGTCAAAGCACAGCCGCCGTCCAGATTGTCGCTGACCACACAGTCCACTCCGCCGCCTGGGATGTAGAAGTCCAGCAGCAAAGAAGGCAGACCGCCGGCAATCACCGCCTGGAGATAATTCCGCTCCAGATTCCCCAGAAGGATCAAGCCGTCCACTTTCCGCCCCGTCACCAGGGCTGGGAGAACCGCCGTGCGTTCCGCTTCGGGAGAGATGATCTCAATGATACAGGTCAGGCCCTCTCCTCCGCAGGCCAGGACCAGAGCCCGGTATAAGCTGGTATAAAGGGCGTTCTCAGCGAAAAAACGGTCCGCAACCAGCACGCCCACATTGCCCGTTGCCCCAGGGACGGGGGCTGTCCGAATGCCCTCATAACCCATCTCCCGGGCCAAGGTCACGATCTTAGCCCGCATCTCCTCACTGACGCCAGGCTTTCCCGCCAAAGCCTTGGATACAGAAACAACGCTGATATCCAAACGCTCCGCGATATCCGCCATCCGTACAGGTTTCCCCATAACCTCTCTCCTGTTACCATTGAAATTGCTGTTTTATTATAGAGCTTCCGATTTTGTTTGTCAATCGAGAATCATTGGGTAATTTTTAATTAACAATTTAGCTTAAACGCTTGCTATTTCCATCCAACCATGCTATGCTGTCTTTTATAAGGAGGGGAAAAATGGATCAATACTTGCCCTATACACTGTTTTGGGCTGGCAGCAGCCTGGAATTTACGTTCACTGGTGAAGAACTGCACCTGATCTTTGAAGCCGATTTTGACCAGATCGAGCCTTGGATCGCGATAGAGCTGAACGGAGCTTTCTTGCTGCGAATGCCTTTGGAGCGGGGAACTACACAAGTCTGTCTCTTTCGGGGCATGACCACTGGCATCCCACGGCATGTCCGCGTTTTTAAAGAAACGCAGCCCATTACCGGCGACCCCAGGCACTGTCTGGCCGTCAAAGCATTGCGGGGAACCGGCGGGGACTTCCGCCCTGTTCCCCCAAGGCCGCTGTTTCTGGAATTCGTGGGGGATAGCCTGACCAGCGGCGAAGGACTTGCAGGCGGGAGAGAGGAAAACGATTGGGTTTCTCCGCTGTTCCGCGCCAGTCAAAGCTGGGCGCGGCAGACTGCGGACCTTTTGGAGGCGGATTTCTGCGCCGTCAGCCAAAGCGGCTGGGGCGTCTGCTCCGGCTGGGATGGCGATTTGCACCACGCTGTGCCCCGGTGGTATGCGGAGACCCGTCCTCTGCGGGACAGGGAGCCGGACGCGGTTATCATCAATCTGGGCACCAATGACACCAGCGCGATTGAGGCCGGGCTAGGCTCCGGGAGCATAGAGCGCTTTGAAGAAGCGGCCCTGGCCTTTTTGGAGCAGCTCCGGCTGGCTCATCCCGCCGCCAGGCTGGTATGGGCCTATGGAATGCTGGGCGATTCCCTGCGTCCCCAGCTGGAGCGGGCGGTTTGGAGATTCGGAGACGCCTGCTATCTTCCACTGCCTCCTGTGAATGAAGAAACCATGGGTTCCCGTCAGCATCCCGGTCCCTTGTGCCATCAGGCGGCGGCGGAAACCACGGCGGAATTCTTAAAAACCATTTTATGAACGAAAGGACGGAGCATTATGAATCATCAGAATGCGTTTTCCCGCTGGCTGGAGCACGCTGTGGAGGACCCTGACCTCCTTTCGGAACTGAAAGCAGTCAGGGACGACCCTGCCGCAGTTTCGGATCGCTTTTACCGGGACCTGGCTTTCGGCACTGGCGGCCTCCGGGGCGTCATCGGCGCAGGACCCAACCGTATGAACATCTATACTGTTCGCCGGGCCACGCAAGGCCTTGCCGACTACCTCAACGCCTCCAAACTGCCCAAAACTGTGGCAATCGCCCATGACAGCCGCATCAAAGGGAAACTTTTTGCCCAGGAGGCTGCCCGAGTCCTGGCGGCCAACGGCATCACCGCCTGCCTGTATCCCCGTTTGGAGCCTACCCCCGCCCTGAGCTGGGCCGTGAGGCATCTGAACTGCGGCGCGGGCGTCTGTGTTACCGCCAGCCACAACCCCGCCCAGTACAATGGCTATAAGGTCTACGGCGCGGACGGGTGCCAGATCACGCCGGAAGTAGCGGAACAAGTGCTCTCGTATATGGAAAAAACGGATTGCTTTGACGGCGTGAAGCTGGCGGACTACGACAGCGCCGTCCGGAATGGAACCATCCGCCTGATTTCTGACGAGTGCCTGGACGCCTTTATAGATGCGGTGCTCGACCTGCGTCCCGGCAATGACGTATCCAACCTGAAGCTGGTCTATACGCCCCTCAACGGTTCCGGCCTGGAATGCGTGAAGAAGCTGCTGGAGAAAATGGGTATCAAAGACTTGACCGTTGTCCCTCAGCAGGAAAAGCCGGATGGAAATTTCCCCACCTGCCCCTATCCCAACCCGGAGATTCGGGAAGCTATGGAGACCGGCCTGCGGCTGTGCGGCGCGGTCCATCCGGACCTCCTTTTAGGCACTGACCCGGACTGCGACCGTATGGGCGCAGCCGTTCCTGACGGCAAGGGCGGTTACCGCCTTATCACCGGCAATGAGATGGGGATTCTGCTCTTCGACTATCTCTGCCGCACCCGTCTGGAGCGGAGAACCATGCCGGAAAAACCAGTTGCTGTCACCACAATTGTTTCCACTGATATGGCCACGCCGGTGGCGGAGCAGTATGGTGTGGAACTGAGAAGGACCTTGACTGGCTTTAAGTACATTGGTGAGCAGATCGGCCTTTTGGAATCGGAAGGGCACCCGGAACGCAACATTTTCGGCTTTGAAGAAAGCTATGGCTACCTCTCTGGCGCCCATGTCCGGGACAAGGACGCGGTCAACGCCGTCATGCTGGCCTGCGAGTGTGCCGCCTGGTACGCCAAGCAGGGTATGACGCTTTTGGATGCTATGAACGCTTTGTATGAAACATTCGGCTATTACCGAAACGGCCTGGTCAGCAAGGAATTTGAAGGCCAGGATGGCATGGAAGCTATGAATCGGCTGATGCAGTCCCTGCGGACCGTGCCTCCCGCCGCTGTGGCCGATAAAAAAGTGCTGGAGACCTTGGATTATCTGAGCGGCCATACCGGCCTGATTCCCTCCGATGTGCTGGAGTTCCGGCTGGAAGATGGCATGAAGCTGATCGTTCGGCCCTCCGGCACGGAGCCGAAGCTGAAAATCTACCTCTCGGTCCGGGGCAAAAGCGAAGACCAGGCGGAAGCCGCTATGGCAAAGCTGTCCGCCGGTGCGAACGCCCTGATCACAGAATGCTGAAATCCTGACGCGGGAGGCAATTTGATAATTTGGTATAAGGAGGTATTTTGATGAAGCGCTCTGAAATCAACCGGGCTTTGCAGGACATGGAGCACATGGTCCAAAAATACGGCTTTCATCTGCCGCCCTTTTGCAGTTTCACACCGGAAAAATGGAAGACCCTTGGACATGAATACGATGAGATCCGGGACAATATGCTGGGCTGGGATATCACGGACTATGGCCTCGGCCAATTCGATCATGTGGGGTTTTCCCTGATTACCCTGCATAACGGCAATGTAAAATTGCCTGGCAAATATCCCAAGACTTATGCGGAAAAGCTCCTCTATATCAAAGAAGGGCAGATGTCTCCTATGCACTTCCACTGGAATAAAATGGAGGATATTATCAACCGCGGCGGAGGCAGCGTATGGATTCGGGTTTACAACGCTGCCGCGGATGGAGAATTTGCCGACAGCAATGTTACCGTTCACTATGACGGACGGGCTTTCGCTGTTCCCGCCGGCACACAAATCAAACTGCGGCCTGGTGAGAGCATCACTGTATATCCGTATATGTATCACGATTTTCAAGTGGAGCCAGGCACCGGGCCGGTTCTTCTAGGAGAAGTATCCATGTGCAATGACGATAAAAACGACAACCGATTCTACGAGCCAATGGGTCGTTTTCCAGCGATTGAGGAGGATGAGCCTCCGTACCGTCTGCTCTGCACGGAATATCCCAGGGCATAATTGGGAGAACATCGGGTGGTAGGGCTGTTATACAAGCTGCAAGTTATGCGGTTGTTTCTTTATCGTTCTTCTCCTGATTCTCAAATTTGGCAAAAACAATCCCTTTCAGTATAAGTGCTGAAAGGGATTGTTTTTCATGGATGCGTTTGGTTTGGGTTTGTTTGCAGGGAACCGTATGCGCCGGAAAATTATATTTTCTGAAAAAGTTGCTCATAAACGTGCAACTTTTCCAGAAAAGATGCGGTTCCTTTAAGAGGTGAGCTATGATGCCCTATACGCTTGGAAAACGTGGCTGATTATCCTGATGGTCAGACAGGGTATCTGCTATGGATTGTACATTCGCCTCCAGACGCTGATAGGCCATCACCTCCATCTTGGAAATGAATATCCTGAAAGTGGTGGAGAACACCTTCAAATACAACGACGGCCCGGCCTTCGGGCATGTGAGAGAAAAGGAGGAATCCCTTTGACGCAGATTGATTGGAAGCGGAAACTGAGCAGCCGTAAATTATGGGCGGCCGTTGCCGGGGTTGTAACGGGCCTTGCAATGGTCTTCGGCTTGGACGAAAACACCATCTCCACGGTGGCGGGCGCTGTGGTGTCTATGGCGTCTGTAGCAGTGTATATTTTGGCCGAGAGTAAAGTGGATGCGGAGAGCGTGAAGAGCGCCGCAGAGGGCGTGGAGGCGGTCAATGGCAAGGGTTAAACAAATCCTGGCTGTCGCCCAGGCAGAGTTGGGCGTCGCGGAATCCCCTGCTAACTCCAACAACGTCAAATACAATACCTGGTTTTATGGCAAGGCTGTTTCTGGTGCTGCCTACCCCTGGTGTATGGCGTTCGTACAGTGGGTTTTCAACCAGGCGGGCATGAAGCTGCCGTACCTGACAGCCTCCTGTTCCGCGCTGCTGAGCTGGTATCAGAAGAACCAACCTGCCAGCGTTGTTCAATCGCCGCAGCTTGGGGATATCGTGATCTACAATTTTGGTCATACCGGCATTGTGGAATCTGCTGAAAGCGGTACGATTACCGCCATTGAGGGCAATACCTCTCCCAGCAGCGCCGGCAGCCAGTCCAACGGCGGCATGGTCTGCCGCAGAACCCGCAGTACGTCCCTTATAACCGCCTATATTCGGCCTGATTTTGATTTGGAGGAAGAGATTTTGGACATCAGCAAACTGACTGACGCAGAGATTCTGCAACTGGCAAACCGTATCCAGGACGTCCTGGGCAAGCAGGCCGTCAGCGACACCCTGGCCCCTGAACTGGCGGAAGCCAAGGCGCTTGGCATTACCGACGGCACCAAACCGAATGCGCTCTGTACGCGGGCACAGGCGGCAGTGATTGCCCTGCGGGCATCAAAGAGGGAAGTTTAAACCATTCGATAGTTTCTATTTTCAGGGAGGATTTTAAAAGTTATGCAGTTTACTGAACATTTTGGCCTCTCCCAGTGGGAGAGGTCTGACCGTATCCAGATGGATGATTTTAACGCCGATAACGCCAAAATCGACGCCGCCCTCGCCGCTGCCAGTTCCGGATGGCTGGGCCGCAGCGAGATCATCTGCATTCTCCGCAGCTCTACGGAACTCACTTCCTCCTGGGGCGCCTCCAATCTTATCCAAGATTGGAACGAATGGGAGTATGTCGCCGCTCTGGTCTCCTACCAAGAGGAGGATAACCTGAATACCCCGCTTCGGCTCTGGATCACCCACAAAGAACCCAGCAATCCCGGCTTGATAATCAATTCTTTGACCCTGCCGGGTTATCTCCTTGTTTTCCTGCCTTGGCATAACGGCTCCATGAACATGCGGGGGTTTGTCATCTCGGACCGCCTGATCCCGCTTCCCTCAAACTTCCCCTTTTCCAAAATCGCGAGCATACAGTTCGAAACCGCCGATCAAACCAAACTCCATGCCCCTACCGTCACCTTCTTCGGCGCGAAATAATCCCCCCTATTTGTTCGCTGATATGCTGGAAACACTTGAAAATCCAACGAAAACCAGCAGCTCGTATGCTTCCTCGTGATTTCAGCGGAAGGAAAGATCGATACGCCGCGGCAAGCAAATTGCCGCGGCGTATCTTTTTTGTCTTTTATCGTCTTTGACAGAATCACCACATACCAGATCCAAACTCTTCAATCATGACACTCCAAAAACCGTTCACATCCTCAATGGCCTTGGGGTCAATCTTCCCGACCTGCTGCCGAAGAATCTTTTCCGCTTCCACAAGTTCCTCATAGCCTTCCTCGTCAAACACATCATCAGGATTGGGCGTGGTTTCCAAAGCTGTTATGCATAGTCTCATGATTTCCATAAACTTTGGAAAATCAGCAGCACAGTAATCAACCAAATTATCCTGCCGAAAATCCAACGCGCCGCAATCATCCAGCTCCACCATATCCTCCGAATCCAATTCAGCAATATAAACCGGGCCATCTGCCATCACAATAAGGAGAAATCCACCGTTATCAGGCCAGCGATCCTCCGCCACAGCCACAAAAGGGCGCAGAGATTCTACTGTCCCAATCCATAAATCATCAGGCGCCAAAAAAACATATCCCCTAAATTCTGTTCCCGGCGGAGGCATATGCTCTTTAACCATTTGCAGCGTCTTTTCTGTAATTTCCATATCCTATTCCTACTTTTTATTGATGCTTCGCGGATGTTTCTTTTAAAGTTCCCTGAGAAACTCTTATTTTCAGTGCGCGAATCCTGATTTGCTGCATTGGTAAGATTGCTGGTGGTCAAAGCCATCATCGCGAATGGCAAAAGAGATTCTTTTTTTGGTATTTTTTAGAACTCCAGGTTCCGCCCATCGTTGTTGAAAATATGGCAGACATTTCCATTAAAAGTGAGATTCAGCGTATCCCCGGCGCGGAAGGTTTCAATATGATTGCCGTTGGCATCCATGGTGGGGACAATTACGACAACATCCCGCCCCTCTGCGCTGGCGTGGAAGTGGACTTCACTGCCCATCATCTCAGAAACCTCTACCGTGGCGGCAAGGGTGTTGCCCGCTTCTTTCGCCAGTACCATATGGCTGGGCCGTACGCCCAAGGTGATCTCCTGAGCTGCCACATGGTTGGCCGCCAGGTTCTCCTGCTTCTCCTCAGAAAGCTCAATCTTACAGCCGCCTACCGATACGGTATACTGGCTGCCGTCTTTCAGCAATTTGGCGTTGAAGAGGTTCATCTGCGGCATCCCGATGAACCCGGCGACGAAAAGGTTTGCCGGGTGGTCAAAGACCTCCTGGGGCGTACCAATCTGCTGGATGAACCCATCCTTCATGATGACAATCCGATCACCTAACGTCATGGCCTCCGTTTGGTCATGGGTCACATACATGAAAGTGGTGTTGATCTTCTGGCGGAGCTTGATGATCTCGGCACGCATTTGGTTGCGGAGCTTGGCGTCCAGGTTGGAGAGGGGTTCGTCCATCAGCAGTACC
>JAAWGR010000095.1 GCA_022795445.1 Oscillibacter sp.
GGTTCAAATCTACCAGCTATGGAATAGCTGAAATCAAACGTTCCGCGCCGCGAGGCGCGCCCACCGCAGGTGCGCCCCGCATTGCTGGGAAGCAATGAAGAAGAAAAAACCTCTTGACAAGGATGGGTGTCAGTGGTATTCTGTGATTGACAAGGATAGTTGTCATTTTGACAGATAAATTTGTCAAGGAGGAGGCGGTGAAGTGCCTTTATTGAACCGGTTGAAAGAACACCGGGCACACTTGGGTGTCAATCAACAGGAAATGGGACGCCTCGTAGGCGTCTCACGTCAGACAATCAGCCAAATCGAACGGGGTGACTATTCTCCATCTGTGACGCTGGCCCTTAAACTGGCGGCGATCTGCGGCGTACAGGTCGAAGACATCTTTTCATATCAGGAGGAATTCGAAAATGAAAGAAAAAAGTGAAAACCGGAAAGCCTTGCCTAAATTTTTGCTGACACTGCTGATTGCAGGCTTCATAGGCGGTATCGTGGGCGGCATTATCGGCATCAGCGACGTTTTCGGCCTGAACACTGCTTCCATCGCCGCCAAAGCAAACCAATTGATCCAAACCATCACGCCTTGGGCCATCCCCGCTACATCTGTCGTAACCATGGGCAGCAGTTTCCTGCTCTATCGCTCCGCAAAAAAACAATTTGGCGCCTGGGACGGCGAAAACGAGGACGAGGCTTCAGAAGGGGCGGACAGTCGGCTGCAATGGGTGCTGCTGTTAAGCTGCCTTCAATTGCTGGTCGGATTGTTCTTCTTTGCGTCTGCCTCTTATTATGAACTGACGGGGATTCTGTACCATGCAGCCGTTTTTCTTGTCTCGATGGGGTTTGTCCTTTTTGCACAGCAAAAAGTGATCGACTTGACGCGGCAGATGAACCCAGAGAAAAAAGGCAGCGTTTATGACATGAAATTCCAGGAAAAATGGCTCGGAAGCTGCGACGAGGCTGAACGGCAGCAGATCGGCCAAGCAGCATTTCATGCCTATGCCCTTACCAGTAAGGCCTGCCTTTGGATGTGGTTGATGTTGATGCTTTTGAACATGATGTTTGGCTTTGGCATGATGCCGGTCTTTGTGGTCCTGGTAGTTTGGGGGGTGCTGCAAGTGAGCTATACCTTGGAATGCATCCGGATGTCAAAGAAGACGGATGGACCCATGTGGCGCTGCTGATTTCCTGTAGGAACAAAACGCCAGCCGTTATACTGCGGCTGGCGTTCTGCTGCGCTATTAAAGGAGTTTTTTGGCATATTGGAAGAAAGTGTTGAAATAGAAGCAAGAGCTATGGTATACTGTTAATCAGTAGCCCTTGCGGCAGAATGTGTATGATTTGAGAGAGGATGTGTATTCATGCGCAAAAGCATCAAGAAATCCGTTGGCGTACGCGTGATCGCGGCTCTGGCCGCCGTGCTCCTGTTCAGTGTCATGATGACGGTGAACATCTTGAGGGTCGAGAGCACCGAGAAACGGAGCGTCCAGGCCAACAGCCTCCTGGACCGCGTCCAGAGCGCAGAAACCGCCCATTACAAATGGGCCAGTAACCTCAGCAACGCTCTCTATGCCGGAACAGAATTTACCGGCAGCATCGACCCTACCACCTGTGTCCTTGGCCAGTGGGTCTACGGAGAGGCCGACACCAACGATCCCGTTATTCTGGCCCTGCGGGAGGAAATTGAGCCGCTCCATAAAGAGCTGCACGAATCAGCCTCCTATGTGCTGGGGCTGAATAGTACCTCCCGGGCGCAGATTTACTATCAGGAAGTCATCCAGGAAAACTTGACTACATTGGTTGGGAAGCTGGATGATGTGGTAAGCCGCGGCACAGAGATCAGCGAAGACTGCCAAACCAGCATGAAAAACACCATCGTCCTCATGCACACGACCTCCATCATCGGCCTGGTCCTGTCGCTGTTCTGCCTGATCGGCCTCATCATCTATGTCATGCGCCAAGTGGTCGCGCCGATCCTCCTGATCACGGAGGCCAGCAAGCCCATCCGTGAAGGACACCTCCAGATGGACCTGGCATACAGCTCTGAGAACGAGCTGGGTATCCTGGCGAAAACTTTGAAGAACTCCATGGCCCAGACCGAGAGCTATGTGGAGGACATCAACCGCATCATGGCAGAGCTTTCCCAGGGCAATTTCGACGTCCATACCGCCGAAACTTACATCGGAGATTTCCGCTCTATCCAGGAATCCATTTCCAGCTTTACATCCAATATCTCCGCTGCGTTCAATATGATCAACCAAGCGGAGCACAGCGTTTCCGGCCATGCCGAGCAGCTCTCCAGCGGCGCCCAGGCCCTGGCTCAAGGCGCTACCGAACAGGCCAGCGCCGTCCAGGAACTGTACGCCACGGTTGACGATCTCTCTAAGAACGCCGCTGATAATGTCCGAATCGCCAAGGAAGCCCAGGAAAACGCCCGCCTCACTGGTGAGCAGGTTACCATCAGCAGCAAACAGATGGAGCAGATGGTAGCCGCCATGAAGGATATCACAGATGCTTCCCAGCAGATCAGCAAGATCATTGCCACCATTGAGGACATTGCGTTCCAGACAAATATCCTGGCCCTGAACGCCGCTGTGGAAGCGGCCCGGGCAGGGACCGCCGGCAAGGGCTTTGCCGTCGTTGCGGATGAAGTACGCAGCCTGTCTGTCCGGTCGGACGAAGCGGCAAAAGCCACTAAGGACCTCATTGAGAACTCCGTCCAGGCCACGACCCAGGGCAGCCGTATTGTTGCCGGGGTTTCCGAGTCCTTGGAAAAGACCTTGGAACTGGTAATGCGCTCCAACCGCGCCATTGGCGAGATTACAGCCGCTATTGAGGGCGAGGCGGAATCCATCGCCCAGGTAACGGAGGGCATTGGGCAGATTTCTGCTGTTGTGCAGACGAATTCCGCCAGCAGCGAGGAATCCGCCGCCGTCAGCTCAGAACTGTTTGAGCAGGTCCGGACCTTGCAGGGCCAGACCCGCAAGTTCCG
This sequence comes from Oscillibacter sp., assembly GCA_022795445.1. Lineage (GTDB taxonomy): Bacteria > Bacillota > Clostridia > Oscillospirales > Oscillospiraceae > Oscillibacter. The sequence continues at coordinate 2,990 of JAAWGR010000095.1, forward strand.
CCTCAAGAATGACAGCGCGGCATTTTGAAAAACAACCCCCCTGGCCAACTGGCCAGGGGGGTTGCATTCTGCTTTACGCTACCGCGGAGAACGGCGTGCGCTTTTCGTTTTGCTGCTGTTGCTGTTGCTGCTGCTGGGTGTCGGCATTGCTGGCTTTGGTGACGGTTTTCGTCGTGCCGCCGGACACGTAGGCTTCACCGCACTCCGGGCAGATATCGGTGTGGATGGTCACATTCTGGCTGACGACCTCCCGGCCTTCCCGTTGCGCCTTGGCTTGTTCCCGGACGACATGCTCCTGTTCATGGCCACGGACGGCAGAGGCGGCCTGTTCCGGCGCAATGTTGGTCGGCGTCTGGAAAGAGACGCCCATGTCGTCGGAATCATCCTGGTATTTGCGTTCCTTACAGGTTTGGCACTCGCCCTCTTCCGCGGCAGCCTGTGCAGCCTCTGCTCCAGTAGGTTCCTGCGCCTGCTCCGGGTCCAGCTCGGCGGGCTCTGTGCCTAGGTTCACGCTGCTGGGAAGTTTTTCTGCTCCGGTAATCTTTGATCCGACGTCTTGATCTGGCAGCGGTTCCTCGTAACGGATCCGCATCCGGACAGACATCTCCACAGGGTCTGCGCCCTCACGGATAGGCAGACCCAGTTTCCCGGTCCCCTGCCCTTGGGAGGAGACGGACTTTGCCGCATCAACGGGCTGCACCGGGGTTTCCGGGGAAGCTGAACGCCGAGCGGTCCATACGCCGGTAGATTTTTGTGTGTCCTGGGCGTTTTCAATGGTGGCAGGACGCTGCTTTGGCGAACTATACCATGAAGTTGCGCCATATGCGCCGATTCCGGAAATTCCGTTCATTCTAACATCATCCTTTCTCCAGATTCAAAATTTGATGCTTTCTATTATAGCAGATTTTTGCAAAATGGCAAGACCATCCACAAAATTTCTATGGCTTGGACAGGAGATCCGCTTTGCATTGGGGAGGGGGAGGAGAGTTGGCTTGACAGGTTCTGTGGGTCTGTATATAATGAAAAAAATACAAAAAAGAGGTGTCAAGTTGGAAAAACTGATTGAAAAGAGCTGCCTGGATTTTACAGCAGCGCTGGCGTCGAAAGCGCCGGTGCCTGGCGGCGGCGGAGCGGCTGCGCTGGCGGGTGCGTTGGGTACGGCTTTGGGGACCATGGCTGCCAATTTTACTGCCGGCAAGAAAAAATACGCCGCTTATGAGGCGGATATTCAGGTTATTTTACAGAAAACGGCGCGCATCCAGAACCGCCTCTTGGCGCTGGTGGACGAGGACGCAGAAGCGTTTGCGCCGTTATCTGCGGCTTACGCCATCCCGAAGGACGCGCCGGAACGGGCGGAAGTTTTGGAAGCTGCTGCGCTAAAAGCCTGCCAGGCGCCTCTGGAAATGGCGGCGCTGTGCGGCGAGGCCGTCGGGCTGCTGGAGGAACTGCTGGAGAAGGGGTCTGTGCTGCTGCTGTCCGATGTTGGCTGCGGCGCTTTGCTTTGCGGAGCGGCATTGGAGAGCGCCGCATTGAACGTCTTTATCAACACGGGCACGCTCCAAAACCGGGAGCAGGCGCACGCCGTTGAGGCGGAGGTTGATGCCTTGCGGGAACAGTATGTTCCCAAGGCGGCTGCGATTGCCGAAACGGTACGCCGGCGCGTCCGGAAGGAGGGGTAAGCAATGGCACAGCTTTTGAAGGGCGCACCTGTCGCCGCGGCGCTCAGCGCCGAACTGGCAAACCGTTCCGACGCTCTGAAGGCGCAGGGGGTTACGCCGACCCTGGCGATTCTGCGGGTAGGCGAGCGGCCCGATGACATCTCATACGAAACCGGCGCGGTGAAACGCTGTGAGAAAACCGGCATTGCTGTGAAAAAGGTCTTACTGCCCGCGGGCAGCACGAGCGAAGAGCTGCTAAAAGCTGTCCGGCAGATTAACGGCGACCCTGCTGTCCATGGTTGCCTGATGCTCCGCCCGCTGCCGGACGCAGACGCCGAGTGGGCCGCATGTTGTATGCTGTCGCCGGAGAAGGATGTGGACGGCGTTACCCCCAGCGCGTTGGGAACGGTGTTCACCGGACGGGGAGCCGGATATCCGCCCTGTACCGCCCAGGCGTGCATGGAAATTCTCAGCTATTACGGCATCCCCCTGGATGGAAAACGCGCTGTGGTAATTGGCCGCAGCTTGGTAGTCGGACGGCCGGTGTCCATGCTGCTCCAACGGCGGAACGCAACCGTTACCATGTGCCACAGCCGTACAGCAGACCTTCCGGCGGTCTGCCGGGAAGCCGACGTTTTAATTGCAGCGGCGGGTCAGGCGGGGATGGTGGACGCCAGCTATGTCCGGTCGGGACAGGTTGTAATTGACGTTGGTATCCATGTAAACGAAGCCGGGAAACTCTGCGGCGATGCGGCATTTGACGCGGTGGAGCCGGTTGTGGAAGCCATCACGCCGGTTCCCGGAGGCGTGGGGGCTGTGACGACGGCAGTGCTTGCTAAGCATGTGGTCGAGGCGGCGGAGCGATGCCTATGACTATGCCGGAGGCCCTGGAATTCATCCAGTCGGCCAGCTGGACCGCCCGTAAGCCCGGCCTGGAACGGATCACCGAACTTACCCACCGTCTGGGGAACCCGCAGAAGGGCCTGTGCTTTCTCCACATCACCGGTACCAACGGCAAGGGCTCTGTCGCCGCAATGCTGTCAGCAGTTTTGCAGCGGGCCGGGTACCGGACAGGCTTTTTTACCTCACCCCACTTGCGGGTTTATAACGAGCGTATCCAAATAGACGGCGTGTGCATTTCCGATGCGGATTTCTGTGCCCTGGCAGACGAACTGCGGACGGCAGCGGTGGGGATTGACCCCTCTGAATTCGATTTGCTGACAGCGATGGGCCTTGCCTATTTCCAGCGGCGGGCATGTGATCTGGTGATCCTGGAAGTGGGCCTCGGGGGGCGGCTGGACAGCACCAACGTCATCCCTCCGCCAGAGGCAGCCGTCATCACAGGCATCAGCCTGGAGCACACCGAATACCTGGGGAATACCCTAGAAAAGATTGCCGTGGAAAAAGCAGGCATTATCAAGCCTGGAACCTCCGTTGTAATGCAAGCCCAGACCCCAGAGGCAGAAGCCGTTGTCCATGCCCGCTGCGCCGCGCTGGGATGCAGCTTGCAAACCACGGTACAGGCCGTCCGGCGTTCCGGCGGGCTGGAGGGCCAGCGCTTGGATTACCGGGACCGGCAGGATGTATTCCTGCGCCTCTCCGGCATATACCAGTGCCAAAACGCCGCTGTGGCGCTGGATACGGTAGACCTTCTGCGCCGCAAGGGTTATCAAATTCCGGAGGAAGCCGTCCGAGACGGCCTTGCCGCGGCGGAATGGCCGGGACGCTTTGAAGTCCTGCGTCAAACTCCGCTGCTAATTCTGGACGGTGCGCACAATCCCGGCGGCGCGGCAGCCTTAGCGGAGAGTTTGGAAACATACTTGCCTGGGCAAAAACTGACGTTCATCCTAGGCGTGATGGCCGGCAAAGACCGCCAGGCGATGCTGGCGCCGGTTTTGCCCTATGCGGAAAAATTCCTTACGGTTTCCCCCGAAAGTCCCCGCGCCCTGGATGCGGACGAACTGGCGGAGGAACTGCGGCAGATGGGCTTTGCCGCCGAATCCTCCGGTACGCTGCAAGCGGCTCTTGCCCAAGTAGCGGGTGTCCCTGCCTGCATCTTCGGCTCCTTGTATCTGGTGGGGGAAATCCGTGCGCTGTTTGGAAAATAAAAAGTGTCCCGGAAACCGCAATCCGCGGCTCCGGGACATTTTTACTGTGCCATGCCTTCCAGGTATTGAATGAACTGCTGAGCGGCGCGCCCGGAATAACCGCCATGGCGGATCTCCCAGGCCTGGGCCTTCTCTAAAAGTTCCTTTTCCTCCATCTGAATCCCGCGCCGCTGCGCCAACGCCTTGACGATGGCCTGATACTCTTTCGGCGTAGGGGCGTTGAAATTGATAGCGATGCCGAACCGCCCTGCCAAGGACAGTTTTTCTTCCACCGTGTCTGAACGGTGGACGTCGCCAATGTGCTCCATATCGGTCCGGTCGTTCCAGGTTTCCCGGATGAGGTGGCGGCGGTTCGAGGTGGCGTAGATCAGCACGTTTTCCGGCCGCGTTTCCACGCCGCCTTCAATGATGGCCTTGAGAAATTTATACTCCACTTCATTCTCCTCAAAGGATAAATCGTCGATAAAGATAATGAAGCGGTAGTTCCGCTTTTTGATTTGAGACAGCACCGCGGACAGTTCCCCAAACTGGTGCTTGTAAATTTCAATGATCCGCAGGCCCTGGTCATAGTATTCGTTGATCAGCGCCTTGACGCTGGTGGACTTACCCGTTCCGGCATCGCCGTAGAGCAGGACGTTGTTGGCAGGCTTACCGTTCAGGAATGCCTCCGTATTCCGGCGCAGCTCCTGTTTTTGGGACTCGTTGCCCAACAGATCCGCCAGCATAGCCCGGTCGATGTTGCTGATGGGCAGGAATTCCAACTCCTGCCGCTCCGGATGCTGGATACGGAAGGCCCGGTTCATGGCGAACACGCCAAAGCCGTACTGCTTGTAGTAGCTGGTCAGCAGAAGGAACATATCATCCACATCCGCCGCGGCCAGGGCATGGCTGAGCGTCCGCACCTGATAGCTGACATCCTGGTTATACATCCGCAGCCGCTTTGGCACAGCCTGGTAATGGCAGAGCGTCGAAAAGCAGTCGATGCCAAGATCCTGCTCGATGGCGGTGAAATCGTAGTCAAACAGCTTGCGGAAGATGGCGAAGTCACTCCGGGCAAATTTGTTCACGCTGCCCTCGTTGGCCCCCACCCGCTCGCAGGTACGGGTAAAGGAGTTGTCATTGGTCATCAAAATCCAGGTCAGGTAGCAGTGCCAAAGGTTTTCATCAAACCCGCAGACCGTTCCCAGGTCCAGGATTCGCTTGACCTGTTCATAGATTTTCCCGATCAGTTCGATCTTCTCCCAGCCGCCTTCTTCCCATTCACGGATGACAGCAGAGAGGCGGGAAAGGATGCTGTTCATACCCAGGTCACCGTATAACAACAGGCGGGAAATTTCACGATACATATGGCAGCCTTCTTTCTTTACGCTTCCAGGATAGCGCCCTTATCCGCCGAGGAGACCAGCTTTGCATAACGGGCCAGGTAGCCGGTTTTGATCTTCGGCTCAGGGCATACCCACCGTGTCTTCCGTGCGGCAAGTTCGTCCTCACCGACCTGGAGGGTGATCGTGTGGGCGGGGATGTCGATGGCGATGATATCGCCCTCTTCCACGAGGCCGATTGGCCCGCCGGAGGCGGCTTCCGGGGAAACATGGCCGATGGACGCGCCGCGGGTCGCGCCGGAGAAGCGGCCGTCGGTGATCAGCGCAACGTCTTTGTCCAACCCCATACCCGCAATGGCGGAGGTGGGGTTCAGCATTTCCCGCATACCTGGTCCGCCCTTGGGCCCTTCATAGCGGATGACAACCACGTCTCCCGCTTTGATCTTCCCGTCATAGATGGCGCTGATGGCGTCCTCTTCGCTGTTGAAGACCCGTGCCGGACCGCTGTGGACCATCATTTCCGGCGCAACGGCAGACTGCTTTACCACACAGCCGTCAGGGGCCAGGTTGCCTTTCAGGACGGCGATGCCGCCGGTTTTGGTAAAGGGATTCGCGATGGGGCGGATGATCTCCGGGTCACAGTTGACAACGCCTTCCAGGTTCTCGGCGACGGTTTTTCCGGTACAGGTCATCAGGCTGGTATCCAGCAGGCCCGCGCCGGCCAGTTCGGCCATGACGGCATACACGCCGCCGGCACGTTCCAGGTCCTCCATATAAGTGCCGCCTGCGGGGGCGAGGTGGCAGAGGTTCGGCGTTTTGTCGCTGATTTCGTTGGCCATATCGAAGCTCAGCTCCACGCCGCACTCATGGGCGATAGCGGGGAGGTGGAGCATGGTATTGGTGGAACAGCCCAGGGCCATGTCGATGGTTTCCGCATTGTGGAACGCGGCCTCGGTCATGATATCCCGGGGGCGGATGTTCTTTTCCACCAGTTCCATGATTTTCATGCCGGCGTGCTTGGCAAGCCGCAGCCGGGCCGACCAGACGGCGGGGATGGTGCCGTTGCCCCGCAGGGCCATACCGATGGCCTCTGTGAGGCAGTTCATGGAGTTTGCGGTATACATGCCGGAGCAGGAGCCGCAGGTAGGGCAGGCGTTATTTTCGTAATCCTCCAGGCCGTCGTCGTCCAGCTTTTTGGCGTAGTATGCGCCCACAGCTTCAAACATATGGCTCAGGCAGGTGCGCTCGCCGTTTTGCAGACGGCCTGCCAGCATCGGTCCGCCGGAGCAGAAGATGGTGGGGATATTCACCCGTGCCGCAGCCATCAAGAGGCCGGGAACGTTTTTGTCACAGTTCGGGATCATGACCAGGCCGTCAAACTGGTGGGCCATGGCCATGGCTTCGGTAGAGTCGGCGATCAGGTCCCGGGTCACAAGGGAGTATTTCATGCCTACATGGCCCATGGCGATGCCGTCGCACACTGCGATGGCGGGGAATTCTACCGGCGTGCCGCCGGCGGCGCGGATTCCGGCCTTTACCGCCTCGGCGATTTTGTCGAGGTTCATATGGCCCGGAACGATTTCGTTATAAGAGCACACCACGCCGATCAGAGGCCGCTCCAGCTCCTCCTTGGTATAGCCCAGAGCGTAGAGCAGGGAACGGTTCGGCGCAGCTGGCACGCCCTTCTTCACAACATCAGAACGCATTGCATTCCGCCTCCTTTATTCGTCAGCCGCTAATCGGCGGCCAGGCAATTGAACCCCCCATTTTCTCTTTTTCTTCGCGAAGAAAAAGAGAAAACGGGCCGTTCACGGTCCAAAAGAGAAAAAGACGCCCCGCGGGGGATTTTTTGG